>NC_015499.1:1075000-1375000 GCF_000212395.1 Thermodesulfobium narugense DSM 14796 | reverse complement strand
TGCTTTCAAGGATGAATTAGATCCAAACATACCAAAATATGTGTGTGCTCCGTGTTCGAATTGCAAAGGAACAATTAGAGATCTTTTTGCACATTATAATTGCAAGGAAAAATTTAATCTTACTTACGGCGGATTAGTTGAGCTAATGGTTAATGCTATGGTTGATCTTAAGAAACCTTATATAACATGGGATGAATATTAATCTTAAATTTTATTGGAGAGTAAAGTTTATTCTTTACTCTCCATTTTTTCTTTTATAAATTCTAAGCTTACTCTTCTTAGAAATTTATACATTCTTTCCTTTTCTTGTGCATAATTTTTATAAATTTCAAGTAACTTTGCCAATTTCGCTACCGTTTGGCTTTCATCTAGGTTTAAGAAGATTACCTCGCCTATGCCACCATTTCTACCAGCAAATCCCCCAATTGTTATAGCGTATCCAGTAGGATAACCCATTATCCCGATATCTCTTACTAAAGGTTCGCTACATCCATTTGGGCAGCCACTAATAGATATCTTTACTTTTGCAGGAGTAATCATACCATAGAAATTTTCGTTTATTCTTCTCGAAAGAGTTCTGGCATCTTGTCTTGACATAGGACAATATGGTTTTGAAAGGCAAGTCTGGGCATAAAATACTTTGTTTTCCATGTGAGGCATCTGTAAAAAACCAGATTCTTTTAATTTTTCTTTTGTTAAAGGGTCTAGATTTGGTATGGTAATTGATGAATTGCCAGATAAAATTACTTCAAAGCCGTTATTTGATAATTCTAAAAGCAATTTTAGTTGAAGAGGGTTTAAAACTCCATCTGGAACATAAAAACTCATAGGAAGTTTTTTTAGAATTTCTGGATTCATAATTTACTCCTTAAATTATTAATTAAGTTATATTATTTATTTTAAATTATTTGGAATTGTAAAAATTGATCTAGATCAAAATTTTCAATCATAAAGATTTGTGATATAATAACAAAAAAACATGGGGTGGTTGATTGAGAATCTTTAAAGTCAACAAAAGTGAATATTATGTAGATCAAGAAGGCAATTTATTAGATTATGACTGTTGGACAAAGGAATTTGCTGAAGCTGTAGCTAAGGAAAATAATATTATTCTTTCAGACATCCATTGGAAAATTATTGATTACGTAAGAAGATATTACGAAGTTGACAAGGTTATGCCGCCAAAAAAGCAGATAGAGAGAGAATTTAATCTAAGTGAGAAAGATATGTCAAGACTTTTCCCCATGAAATATAAGGATGGATATCTCTATTTATTAAGCAAATTATCTGGTTTACCGGTGCCTACAGGTGATATTTGATCCTTTATTTGCTCAAGTTTTCGATGAAGCTTTAAGGTTAGAAGCAAGCGATATCCATCTTAAGAGCGATTCGTATCCTATATTTAGAATTCATGGCAAACTTGGAAAAGTATCTTATTTGCCATTTTTTAAAGACGAGGAACTAAAGAAGATAATATTGCAGCTTTTAACTCCTGAGCAGCAAAAAAGGGTGTTTTCAGAACTTGGTCTTGATTTTGGGTTTACATATGAAAATAAATCCAGATGCCGTGCGAATATTTATTTTAATAGAGGGACAATTGGCATTGCATTAAGAATATTGCCTATGAATCCTTATTCATGGGAAGAGCTTTCTTTGCCCGATGTGATCGAAAAAATTAGAAATTTTAGGCAGGGATTGGTTCTTGTAACAGGCCCAACGGGTTCAGGAAAATCTACAACTATGGCTTCGATGATTGATGATTTTAACAGCTTGAAAAGTTTAAATATCATAACTGTTGAAGATCCTATAGAGTATGTCTTTACAGATAAAAAATCAAATATTATTCAAAGAGAAGTTGGTGTGGATGTAAGAAGTTTTCCTGAAGCTCTTAGGTATGCACTTCGTGAGGATCCGGATATTATATTTATAGGTGAGATGAGGGATCAAGAAACCATTAATTCTGCCTTCTTAGCAGCGGAAACAGGCCATCTGGTTTTATCAACTCTACACACAAATAATTCTTATTCTACTGTTGACAGAATAGTGAACACTTTTCCTGCCGAGCAGCAACACTTTGTAAGATTGAGACTTTCTGAAACTCTAAAGGTTGTTATATCACAAACTCTTTTGCCTACTATTGATAAGAAGGGAAGAGTGGTGGCTTGTGAGGTGATGGTTGTAACTCCACACATAAAGGATTTAATTGCTGAGGCAAGGTTAGATGACATGTATACTGATATAAAAAATGGTCAGTTCAATTCCATGAGTACTCTTAATCAAGCACTTTTTAAATTGTTTCAAGAAGGAAAAATTGATAAGACCACAGCTCTCAATGCTTCTTATAGACCTAGCGAGCTTGAACAGATGTTAAGAGGAGTTTATAATAGCGCAGATGCGTTTGGAGAGATTACAAGCTCCCAAAAGGGAGGGGGATAACAAAATTGACCCCCTTTATGCACGTACGACTTTGTTTGACTTTATACAACTTGTGCAAACATAAACATTTTTTATGCTGCCTTCAAGATTCACCTTTATCTTCTGAAGGTTTGGCAAAAAACGACGGCGTGTCTTCCTGTTGGAGTGGCTAACGTTATTTCCTGTTGACGGCCCTTTGCCACATATTGCACAAAATTTTGACATTGTTTCGCCTCCTTTGTGTATGCAAAATATGTATAATATTAACAGATAAAACAAATTTTGAAAAGGTAGGGAAGCTTTTTGGTAGATAAAGTTTTAGAATTTGTAAAAGATAAACTAGGAAATACGTATAGGTTTCACCATACAATGGCTGTTGCAGAAGAAGCGAAATCTATTGCTTCTATTATAGGGGTGGATGCCGAGAGAATATATATTGCGGCTTTAATGCATGACACGGCAAGACCATTATCTCCTGAAGATATGTTAAGTGAAGCCAAAAAGTACAAAATAAATATTTCTACTTTAGACAAAAAAAGACCAATATTACTTCATGGTCAGGTAGCAGCGAATTGGTTGATTGATAAGTTAAATATAAATGATTGGGAAATATACGAATCGATTTGTCTACATACAACAGGAGCAGTAAATATGGGCAAAATGGCAGTGGCTCTTTTTATAGCAGATAAAATTGCCATTACACAAGGCTCACACGTAGATGAAAGCTTACTTAATGCGCGAAAATTATTACCTGATGAAATTGAAAAGGTTTTTTTGTGGTGTTTTACTTATAGCTTTAAGTATTTGATGGATAACTACCAGGAGCTTCATCCAATATCAATTGAAGCCTGGAACTACTACTGCAAAAAAGAAAATTTGGAGGTATTGTTTGGAAAAAGATAATTCTAGATCGCTTGCTCTTGAGATTATTAATTGTATTAAAGAAAAACAAGGAGAAGACGTTACAATGCTTTCTATAGGCGAAAAGTCTATAATATGCGATTACTTTATCATCGCTTCAGGCAATTCGCCTATACAAGTAAAGGCTATTGCTGACAAAATAATGGAAAGATGTAAAGAACTAGGAAAGAATCTTTTTAAGATTTCTGGTTATAACGAAGGATTGTGGGTAATAATAGATTTACTGGACATTGTGGTCCATATTTTTTCTCCCATGGAAAGAACTTATTATAATTTGGAAGACTTTTGGAAAGGCGTTAGCGTAGAGAAATTTTAAATAACAAATTTAATAGTCAAAATAAAAAAATATAAGCGCTTACTAAAGTTTTGTAAGCGCTTATAAATTATTTTAATTATCTTTGAGTACTGCTCCGGTACTAGCAGAAGTAACCAGTTTTGCATATCTTGCAAGATAGCCTGATTTTACTTTAGGTGGTTTTGGTGACCAATTTTTCTTTCTTTTTTCAAACGTTTCAGAGTCAATTTTAAGCTCAATTTTTTTTGCTGGGATATCAATTTCTATGATATCTCCCTCTTCTACAAGGCCAATAGGACCGCCTTCTGCGGCTTCTGGAGAGATATGCCCTATAACTGCACCGCGTGAACCTCCGGAAAATCTGCCATCTGTTAAAAGGGCTACCTCCTTTCCTAGCCCCATTCCAACAACTGCTGATGTGGGACTCAACATTTCTCTCATACCTGGACCGCCTTTTGGGCCTTCATATCTAATAACTATTATGTCTTTAGGTTTTATTCGACCTTCTAATATAGCTTTCATAGCTTCTTCTTCCGATTCGAATACTCTTGCTGGGCCAGTGTGAACTAACATTTCTTTATCTACTGCAGATTGTTTTACCACAGCGCCGTCAGGTGCCAGGTTTCCTCTCAAAATTGCTATACCACCGCTATTGGAATATGGATCCTCAATATGTCTTATAACGTCTCTTCTCTTAACTGTTTTATTTTTTATGACCTCTCCAATTGTTTGTCCTGAAACAGTTAAGTTGTTTAAATTTATTAAGTTTTTCTTTGACAGTTCATTCATTACTGCGCTTATTCCGCCCGCTTCATTCAAATCTTGAATGTGGTGTTTTCCTGCTGGGCTTATTTTACAAAGGTTTGGTGTTCTTGAAGATATGAGATCAAATATTTCAAGGGGGAGGTTTATTCCGGCTTCGTGTGCTATTGCTGGAAGATGTAGTACTGTGTTTGTTGAGCCTCCTACAGCCATATCAACTGCTATTGCATTTTCAAAAGCTTGAGGTGTGAGTATATCCCTTGGACATATATTCTTGTTAACCAGCTCTACGGCTTTCATTCCGGCATATGTTGCAAGTCTTTTTCTTTCTCCTTCAAAAGCTGCAGGTATTGTGCCATTGCCTGGAAGAGCCATTCCCAAAGCCTCTGAAAGACAATTCATAGTGTTTGCTGTAAACATTCCAGAACAAGATCCACAACCTGGACACGCACACATTTCTAGTTCTTCAAGAGTAGCATCGTCATATTCACCCCGCGTTTTGTGTCCTATTCCCTCGAAAACAGTGATCAGATCAACGTCAGTTTGTTGAAATCTTCCAGCAAGCATTGGGCCACCCGAAACTATGATTGATGGAATATTTAGCCTGGCAGCTGCCATAAGCATTCCAGGAACTATCTTATCACAGTTAGTAAGCAAGACAAGACCATCAAACATGTGTGCCTGAGCCATAGTTTCAATTGAATCGGCCACCAGCTCTCTTGATGCAAGAGGATATTTCATACCTTCATGACCCATTGCAATGCCATCACAAATTCCTATTACGGGAAATTCAATAGGCACTCCTCCTGCTTGGTTAACTCCTTTTTTAATATAATCTACAAGGGTTCTAAGGTGAATGTGGCCTGGAATTATTTCATTAAATGCGTTTACTACGCCAATTAATGGTTTTGACATATCTTCTTTTGTATACCCCATAGCATAAAAAAGAGATCTATGTGGTGCTCTTTCAACTCCTTTTGTAACCATATCACTTCTTCTTGTCATCTTTCTTTCTCCCTTCAATTTTTAATTAGTTTTATGCAAAGATTAATAAATAAAAATATTTCTTACGAATTAGAATCAACAAAGAGGTTGGCATACCCATAAAAGATTAGTCATAAACTGACAAAAACTAATTGTATTATAATATATTATGAATTAGTATAAAAATATGTGAGAAAGAGGATTAAGTAAAATGAAAGGAAAATTCTCTGATGATTATCTTTCTTCGAGAAAGAAAAAGGTTTTGTGGGCTGTTGTTGAAAGCTATACTCAAACAGCCGAACCTGTTGCATCGAGGACTGTTTGGAAAAGGTTTGATTTAGGGGTTAGTCCTGCTACTATAAGGAACGATATGGCTGATCTTGAAGAAGAAGGATTTTTAAATCAGCCTCACGTTTCAGCGGGCAGGATTCCTTCTTGTATTGGATATAGATACTATGTCGATTCACTGATGGAATGGCCCAAACCAAATCTAAACCAATATGTAGAATTTGATGAAGAATTTGATGAAGATGATCCTGTAAGTGAGTTTTTGAAAAAAATGGCAAAACAACTTTCAAGTAAAACACTGGGGATTGCTATAATATCTCATCCACTTCTTTTGGAGCTCTCTGTTAAAGATTTTCACCTATCATATGTCAAAAAGGGTTTTTGTATCGTTTTTTTACTCCTTGAAGGAGGAATTAGTGTTACATATCCCCTAAATATAGATATTTCAAGTGAAGAAGATGCTCTTGTCCTTAATTCTCTTATAAAGAGCAAAGTAATTGGGAAAAACAGGAACGAAATCAGTTCTGAGTTAGACACAGTGTTCGATCCTATTTTTAAACTTTCTTCACAAGCAAAGCAAATTTTGACGAGTGTTATAGAAAATTTATGGAAGGCTACTGATAAAAAGGCTTATATTTATTATAGTATGAAGATGTTTAACCTACCTGATTTCTCTGATAAAGAGAAATTTGATATATTAGTTGCCTTGTTAGAGGAAGAGGATAGAATTGTACAGAAGCTTTTTGAGGACCCGTGGGAGAAAAGAGAAATAAAAATAGTAATTGGAGAAGAGAACGAGGATCCAAAATTCTGGGAATTTACCTTTTTTAAGATTCCATATTATTATGCTAATAAGGTTGTAGGCTTCATAGGACTTATTTCTCCTACTCGGGTGAGGTATCCATATGTAGTAGAGTTGCTTGATATTTATGCTCATAAAATTTCCAACGGCTTGAGGAGGTTATTTGATTGAGAACAAATAATAAAGATCTTTATTCAGTTCTTGGAGTTTCTCGCGATGCTTCTTTTGAAGAGATTAAAGCCTCATATAGAAGACTTGCTAAAGAACTCCATCCTGATGTGAATAAAGACGATCCTGATTGTGCTGAAAAATTTAAAGAACTTACTCAAGCCTATGAGATTTTATCCGATCCAGAAAAAAGAGCGAGATATGATAGATTTGGCACAGATAAGGAGATGGCAGATCCATTTGGTGGAATGTCTGATATTTTTGAGACATTCTTTGGTGATTTTTTTGGAGTTGGTCAGGAAAGAACAAGACGAACTGTTAGTTTTAGAGGCGAAGATAGGGAGATTGTAGTAGGTTTGACTTATTTTGAGGCTATAAATGGTGCTCCTAATAAAATAATTGAATACGATAGATACGAAAGATGTGAGAAATGTGAAGGGAAAGGCTCTGTTAGTGGAAGAAAAGTTGTTTGTAAGGTATGTCATGGTACAGGACAGGTAACCTCTTCAAGAAGGACCATATTAGGGAACGTTTATCAGACCTATAGTTGTCCTGAGTGTAATGGAAAGGGATTTGTGATAGAAGATCCTTGTCCTCATTGTAGAGGTACAGGAAGAGTTATTACAAAAACAAAGATATCTATAAGCATTCCACCATTCACTGAAGAGAAAAAGATATTTAAAGTGAGATCGGGTGGAAATGCAGGTTCTTATGGAGAAGAGTACGGAGACTTATATGTACAGATAAAGTATATAAACGATGACAGATTTATTAGAGATGGATATGATCTGATATATCCCGTGAACATAAGTTTTCCTCAAGCTGTTTTAGGTACAAAGATAAAATATTATACTCCTGATTCAGAAGAAGATTTTAGCGAATACGAAATTCCATCAGGTGTGCAGCCATATGCGGAGTTTAAGATAAGAGGAAGAGGACTTCCAAAGCAGGGTGGAAGATCTAGAGGTGATTTGATTATAAGGACTATTATAAAGACTCCTACTGATCTTACCGATGAAGAGCGAGAACTTTACATTAAGCTTGCTAAAATTAGAGGTGAATATTTAGAGAAGGATAATTTATTTAAAAAAATTAAGAAAAAAATTAAAAAATAGTGTCTGAGCCACGGCTTTATATAAACAAAAATAGAATAGCGAATCCTGTAGAGGGCTTTTCTATAGAACTAGATAAGGATGAAAAACATTATCTTTTTAAAGTATTGCGACTAAAAGATGATGATGAGGTTGTAGTACTTGACGGGGCAGGAAATATTTTTAGATCCAGGGTAAAAGGAGACTGTATAATTTTAGGTGAAAAGTCAGATGCAAAGGAACCTAAATTAAATCTTACCTTATTTCAATTCCTCCCAAAAGGAGATAAGTTCAGTGAAATTATTCGCATGTGTACAGAGCTTGGCGTTAAGAAATTTGTTCTAATATATGGTGAAAGAAATTCTTATGGAGAAGTATCTTTAAACAAAATCAAAAGATGGCAAAGGATCGCTAAAGAAGCTGCTGAACTTGCGGGAAGGGGAGTGGTTCCTGAAATTTTAGGTCCATATAAGCTTTTTAAAGTGCCGGATGAACTTTTTAAAGGTCAGATTGTTGTTTTTTGGGAGAATTCAAATCAATCAATTAAAGATCTATTTAAATCAGCTATTTCTGAAGATTTATCGCTTTTTATTGGAGCCGAAGGGGGTATATCTTTAAATGAGATAGAGTTTCTCAAATCTAAGGGGGCTTATGTTCTATCTTTAGGAGAGAGAATCTTAAGGGTTCAGACTGCAAGTGTATCTGCTTGTAGCATAATGTTTTATTTATCAAATGATATTAAATAAAAAGGTATTTTCACTTGCATTGGGTTGCAAGGTTAGTCAGGCTGATCTTGCAAAGTTTAAAGAATTATTCTTTCCTAATTATACAGAAGAAGTGTCAGCTAGTTTGTCAGACGTTATTATTTTGAGTAGCTGTGCAGTAACAGAAAATGCGCAAAAAGAATCTATCAGGATATTAAAAAAATTTAGTAAGTTAAACAAACAAATCTATTTTTTAGGTTGTGCTGTTACAGCATATGAAAACTTGAAAAAATTATTTCCTCAAGTAATTTTTTTTAATAATAAAGAGCTAGAAGAATTGTTGAGTAATAAAGTTATAATTTCAAACTATCACGGTAGAAAAAGATATATTCTTAAAGTGGGGGATGGATGTTGTAGGGAGTGTACTTACTGCATAATAAGGTATTTGCGAGGTCCATTAAGGTCTAGACCCTTTGAAGATATTAAAAAAGAAATACTTATGTTGCGTAACGTAGATGAAATAGTTTTGAGTGCGATCGAGTTAGCTTTATGGGGGCATGATTTTGGACTTAATATAGTTTGGCTATTGGATCAAATCGTTAGATTACTAGATAATAACAACACAAAAATAAGGCTAGGATCTATTTATCCAGCTCTGCTTTTAAATAAAGAGTTTGTAAATTTTATAGCTAACTCAAATAAAATTCAGCCTCATTTGCACCTATCCCTTCAGAGTGCAAGTCCTGACGTTTTGAAATCTATGAAAAGATTTACAAATGTAGATAAGGTTTTGGATAAAATTTTTGAGATTAGAGATAAAAGAGATAACTTTCTTGTTTCTACAGACATAATTGTTGGCTATCCTACTGAGAGCGATAGAGATTTTCAAATGACAATTGATTTTCTTGACAAGCTTCCTTTAGTAAGAGTTCACTCCTTTCCATTTTCGGCAAGAAAGGGCACGGTGGCATTTCAGTTAAAACCCCTTGATAAAAAAATTATTTTGGAAAGGCAAAAGAAGGTAACTGAAAGGTTTTCTCAATCAAGAATTTTAGAAAAATTTATTGGCAAAGAAATATTCTCTCCCTTATGGGAAAGAGAAGATGAAAATTATATTTATGGGCACAGTTCAAACTATATACCTATTAAGGCCAATAAAAGTAACCTAGGAATAACTTTTCTAAAGGGTAAGTCTTTAGACAAAAATTATTTAATTGTTGGATAAAATTATTTTTATTTTGAAGGGAAACCAGGAATTATAATAGGCAATACCTTTCGCATTATTTCAGCTGAAGCTTCTTTCATAGCACCTTCAAAAGGATTGTTTGTTCTAATAATTGGGGTTGATGAGCTACTTTCTCCGTATACAGAATCTGTAATTATTACTTTTTCGCCTTTTAAAAGAACGATTTTTGCTTTTATGAATGATTTTTCTGCTGAAATCCCAAAACTAAATTGTGGAACCTTCTTAACATCAGTTACTGTTACTATTAAATGGATATTGCTATTAGGATTTATGCCTACATTATGTGCATTAAGGTCTGATTTTATAATATCATAAAATTTAGAAAGGTCTTCATCGCCCATCTTTCTTTCAGTAATTTTTCCTGTTCCTTTTGGGATATAAATAGAAGAATCGGCTTGGACGTCTAAATTTAGCAATTGAAAATAGGTGTTATTTGTCTCATCTGCATATGCAGATGCGGTGAACAAAAATATTAAAGCCAATATAAAAATTAGAAATTTCATATTCATCACCTCGTTAAATTATGGTATTTCAATTGCAGTAGTAAGAGACTCTAAAAAACTTTTAGAATCTGATCTTCTTGCATTAATTATATCAGTAACTGCGACTTTGTAATCCCTGACGAGAATTTCGTTCTGGTAATATGATGTAATGTCATTTATTACATATGGTGAATTATCGATAAACCCAAGATACAACATCACATGATCCTTCATAAAAAGAAGAGCACCAGGCTTTAGGGTCTTTATAAAGTCTAATCGATCATCATAATCTAAATTTTTAAAGGAAAATCTTTTTCCGGGTAGTATTTCCTGTGTATCTGCATTTCTTGGAAAAGTAAAACCAAACGTTTTGAAGATATCTTGAGTAAAGGAAGAACAATCGTGAAAGCCATGTTCTCCCCCCCAACCATAAGGTTCGTTTAACATTTTAAAGGCTTCAGCGATAACGTTTTTTCTTGTATATGGAAGAAATTGATAAACAGCATTGGAAGTAGAAATTTTTGCTGTGGCAAAATTAACCATGCCGAAGCTATCTTTTATTGGGACTATAACTTTAAAAGAACCATTTATTGGTTTTTTCTCTTTTAGTATGAATTTTGTTCCCATATTTACATCCTGAAATTCTCCAGTATCAAACGTGAGTCTGGTTTTGGAAGAAATAGTTGTAATAAAATTAGATTTTAGAGATTCTATATATTTTATAAATTCTTCTTTGTTAGGGAAAAAGGCGATGTCCTTTTTCAATGTCCATCCATTATAATTTTTACTCTGGACAAAGACCCATTTCCCCGTCTTATCTTCAGTTAACACTAGTATTGGTTCATTTATTTCAAAGGTTGTCTCTTGAAATTGATCAAATTCAGTATCATCAGGATAATAGCTAGCTTTCTCTAAAGTTGGAAATGTTCTTATATTAACTCTTTTTAATGTAATAGCATACTTTATTGTATTTAGATCCCTTATAATAATTTTGTCACTGAAATTCTGGTGTTCATAATAGACTGAATCAATATAAAGAGGAAAATAATTATCGTTTTGAAATATGATATTTTCTAATTCTTCTTTTGAAAGGACATTTTTAAAAGAGCTTAGTGATACTATGCCATTTATTTTTTTGTTGAAATTGTGTATTTCATCCTGTGACATCAGTAAGTTATTGTTTAAATTGGACATATACAATTCTAAATCAAAATTTGCTAGGCAAAAGTTATTGGCTTGAAGTATTGAGAATAAAATTACAAATAAAGAAAACCTATAGAATGTTTTCACAATAGAATATAAACTTGTTGCCTCCTGAGTTTTTAGCGCTATACATGGCTGTGTCAGCATTAGTAAGAAGTTCTTCATAATTTTTGGCATCATATGGATAGATACTAATACCTATGCTAATGCCAAGTTTGAAAGAATTGTTATTCACTGTAAATGGATTTTCAAATAGCTTTAGTATTCTTTTTGCAAGAGGCTTTATTTCGTTTTTGTCTTTAAGATCTGGCACAAGAATAGCAAATTCGTCTCCACCCATTCTTGCTAAAATATCAGTTTCTCTTATTGTTTCTTGAAGTTTTGCACTTACGTGTTGCAAAAGGCTGTCTCCAATTTTGTGACCAAGAGTATCGTTTACATCTTTGAATCTGTCTAAGTCTAAGAACATTACCCCCAAAAAGGTTCGGTTTCTCTTCGCCCTTGAAATCTCGTATTGGACTCTATCGGAGAAAAGCGTTCTATTAGAAAGTCCTGTTAGATGATCGTGGAAAGCGAGATAGTTGAGTTTGTTTTCCATTAACCTTTTCTCAGTAACATTTTTTGCTATTAAAAGCACCATATCTTGATTGCCTATATGACATCTTTTAATATCTATTTCCACAAAGATATTTTGAGAATTTTTGCTAATAAATTCTGCTTGGATTGAGTTTTCGAATTCTCCTAAGATTAGCTTTTCTAAAAGATCATTCTTTTCTTTTCCAGGTGCTACAATGTCTTTGATAGTAAGGTTAAGTATTTCTTCCTTTTTCATGTTTAAAAAAGCACACGCAGTATCGTTGACCTCTATAAATTTTTCAAATTGTCCTTTTATGGGTATAGGAAATAACAAAACTGCTTCGCTTATATTGTTAAAAAGAACTCTAAAGCGTCTTTCTTTCTCTTCTAGATCTCTGTAAATCCTTGAGACTTCTGATATATCTCTTAAGCTTACAATATATGTTGTACTGTCATCTTTAATTTTTGATATGCTTGCCCCTACGATTATTGAGGTATTTTTCTTATTTTTTATGCTAAAGCTAATGTGCTCGTCTTTGACAACACTAGAAAAAGCTGATCTTACTAAATTAAGGTCTTTGTCTTCTACGAACTCGTAGAAATTGTGACCTATAATTTCATAATCATGATAACCAAGGATCTTAAAGACAGAAGGAGTTATAGATAAGATTCTGAAGTTTTCGGAAAGCTCAATTATTAAATCAGATATGTTTTCAAGAATTTTAGCATAGCGTAGTTCTTTTGCCTTTATTTCAGCTTCTTTAGCAAGTTTTTCGGTGATATCCCTTGCAATAATTATGTAGTACCATTGGGCAGAAAACCTCTTTGAAGTTATGGTGATCTCAACAGGGATTTTTTTGCTATCCTTACATATGAATTCTGTTACAAGTGATTTAGTAAAGTCTTTTGAAATACTATAATCGAATAGTTCTAGGCATTCATTTTCTTTAATGTTTATAAATTCTAGAATTGACATTTTTTCTAATTCTTTTACACTATATCCTAATTTTTTTATAGCACTAAGGTTCGCGTCAATTAACCTTTTTGTTTGAGAATTTATAAGCAAAATCATATCTGTTGAGCTGTCAAGAAGAGTTCGAAAGCGCTCTAAGTACTTAATTTTTTCTCTCAGCTCGCCGTAATAGGTCTTTTTTGATGAATCCTCACCTAAACCTATTAGTTGTTTTCTAATACTCTCGACAAAAGACGGTTCTTTAGATGTTTCTCTCAATGATCTCTTTCACCTCTTCTATAGTAGGCATAACTGGATTTGTAAGTATACAGGGATCGTTTACTGCATGTTTTGCAATTATATCTATTTCCTCTTCTTTTAAATCTAGATCTTTTAAAGTAATGTTAAATCCAATTTTTCTTTTTAGTTCTTTAATACTATCAATTAAAATCTTTTTTCTATCTACTTCATTCAAATCTTTTATTTCATACCCTAGGCTTTCGCTAATTTTGTCGTATCTATAGGCTGCATAAAGGTAATTAAAATCTATAACGCTCTCTAAGAGTATTGCGTTGCAGGTACCGTGTCTAATATCTTTGTATCCGCCAATGCTATGTGCTATAGCGTGAACCATACCAAGACTTGCATTAGAAAAAGAAAGTCCGGCCATAAGGCTTGCAAGCATCAAATCTTCTAGATAATTTATATTTTTTGGGTCTTTTGCAGCTTTTGGGAGGGTTTCAAAGATAAGTTTTATGGCTTTTAAAGAAAACATATCAGTGATGGGAGATGAGCCAAGTGATATATACGATTCGATAGCGTGGGTTAATGCGTCTAGAGATGTGGAGATCAAAAGCTCTTCTGGTAGTGTGATAAGAGTTTTAGGATCTATTATTGAAATGTCAGGAGTAAGCGATTTACTGACTATGGCCATTTTGTATCTTTCATCAGAGTTTGTAATAATTGCAAATTGAGAAACATCTGCCGAGCTTCCACAGGTGGTTGGCACACAAATTATAGGAGGCATTGGATGAGTAATTTTGTCAATTCCTTCATAGTCTCTTATTGTTCCTGGATTTGTGCACATAATGCCTGCTGCCTTTGCAGCATCTATTACGCTGCCCCCACCAACAGCAATAATAGAGTCACAATTGCAACTTCTTATAACTTTTGCGATCTCTTCTACTTCATAGTCCTTTGGGTTTTCTGTGATATTGTCAAATATACAGTATTCTATGTTAATTTCTTCTAACTGTTTAAAAATATTTTTAGCCCAGCTTGCTTTCAATAATCCATGATCAGTAATAACTATAGGGGAAGTAAGCGAAAAGTTCTTAATATACCTTTTTACGTACTCTATTGAGTCTACGCCAAATATAAATTCTGGGGCAACGAACTTTGAAATTTTGTACATTGATTTATCTTTGCTCATATATACTCTCCCCTAAAATTTATAGCATTTGTGCTGGGTATGTAAGCATTATATAACTAATTAAAAGATTTTTCCACATACTTATTATTATTAGTGATGTGATCTACAATTTTATACTTCGTAATTTTTGAAGAATATATAAAAACATACAAGATAGAGTATCTGAAATATAGCGCCTACAATAAACGGTGTAATATAGTCTTTGTGTGCAAAAAATATTCCTGTAATAAATGGTCCAATTGATAAAGATAATATTTGTGAAAAGTTGTTTATACTAAGAGCCAAAGTTGCTTTGTTTCTGGTAATATTAGTAACAAGGGCTTGTCTTGCGCCGATATTTCCTCTATTCAAAAAGGATCTTAACATGTAAAAAAATCCTGCCAATAATGAACTAGGAGATGAAATCATCAAAAGCAAAGATATCAGACCTCCTAGTCTCATAAGGGTTACAGTTTTGGCTGCGCCAAGTTTTTGTATAAGATATATAGATAGAATGCTTGAAAGAGATGTCATAAAAAGAGATATGGTAAATATTATTCCAAGGTCGAAAGCATTGCTATTGAACTTTAGCTTGAACCAATAAGGTAAAAGTGGCATTATAAAACCAAGAGATAATCCGTTGAGGGTATTTAACGCGAATAAAATAAATAAACTTTTATTTTCCTTGCTAATATCTTTATTTTCTTTTTTAGATTTATCTATATCTTTATTTTGAGTTATAGGATCATTTTTTACTTTGGTGATCAAGTAAAAACAAATTATATTCCAGAAAATTATCGTAAGAAAGATTGCTCTAAATGCAAGAGCCGGAGCGATAAAATTCGACAAAAATTCAGGAACGGTTGCAATCATAGTTCCAACTCCCATCCCAAAAAATATAAGAGAGTTGTTAAGGCTAAAGATTGCAGATTTTCTGCTATACTTTATTAAGTCATTCAACCATGAAACTTCTATTACTGCAAAAGGTCCAGAGCCACCCATTCCGCTTCTGCCAAATCCTCCAATTATTGCAACAATACCAAGCAAGAAGTTGTTTGAAGTGAAAAATGCAATCGCTGCGCAAATTATTAAAATAACTTGAAATCCTAAAATAAATTTTTTCTTATCGTACTTTCCTGCAGTCAATCCAAAAAGAAATGATAAGGTCCCATTTATAAATAAACTAGCGCTAAAAAGCGCTCCTATATAGACAGAGTTCCAGCCTATTTGGTGCAAATATAAAGGAAAATCAACTAAAAGAGTTCCCTGTCCAATACTTCTTATAGCTCTTGCATAGACTAAATATCTTTCTTCATTTAAGATGGTTCTTATATTAACTATTAACCCTTCTTTGTTATAAAATATGAGAAAAATGGGACATAAATAAGACTTAAAAACGTCCCGAATATCAAGCCTCCAATTGCAACTACTGCAAGAGGAGACAGCCTTTCTAATCCAATTGCCCACTGCATTGCTATTGGAATCATGCCAACTGCAGTGCCAAATGCTGTCATCATTACAGGTCTTGTTCTTATGTGAATGCTTTGAAGTACTGCCTCTTCTCTGTCATAGCCTTGATCAAGATAAGTTTTTATAAAATCAATTATTAATATAGAATTTTTAACAATTATGCCAGAGAGTAATACAAAGCCCATAATAGCGGGTAGACACATTGGCTTGTCTGCTATTAATAGAGACCATGCACCACCAATTATAGAAAGCGGTATAGCTGCCATAATAGCAAGAGGGTTTAGCCACGATCTGAATATCGGAGCAAGTACCAGATAAAGAAGAATAAAACCTACGAATATTGCCTTGAACATTCTTTCCATGGAATCCATCATCGTAGATATATCGCCAGTTTGTTTTAACTCTACATCAGAAGTAACTTTGCCCTTGTTTTCTTTTATGGCTTTTTGAAGTGCAGGGGTAAAGCTTTCCATAATGTGAGTAACAGGAAATGTAGAGCGATAACCCATTACGTCTTGAGTATACTTCATTGCTTCTCTTGTAATAATAGTGGGCTCATAAATTGTACTTAAAGTTCCAAAAGATTCAAGAGGTATAAAGCCTTTTGGGGTTTTTATTAGAAAGCTTTTTAGACTATTTACATATTCTCTTGAAGAGGAAGGAAGTATAACTTTTATCAAATATCCAGTTTCATTTGGAACAGTAAAGATTGATGCGGTTGCTCCCTGTATTCCTGCAGAGAGTTGTGATGCTACATCATAAGGAGTAGTTTGATAATATGCGGTTTTTAAATGATCAATCTTAAAAACGTATTCAAGGTTATCCAGATCCCAGCTTTTTGAGTATGATTTCAATCCTTTAACGTTTTTCATAGCTTGAATAACTACATTGCCAGCTCTATTGACAGATTCTACACTATCACCATAAATAGTAGTATCGAGAGTAGCCTTTATTGATGATAGCGGTGTGGCCCCATAATCATATACGTCGGCATACTTTACTCCAGGAAGCGTCCTTATATAGTTTCTGATTTTGTCTTCTAGCTGCCATATGGTTAAGCTCCTTTTAAATCTGTTGACAAAATGAATAGTCATATTGGCTACTTGCGGTGGGCCTGCTGAAATTGTTAAAACTCCTGGTTCTGAGCCTATGGCATCAGACATCATTTCTACATCACCCAGGGATTTTACATACTTTTCTATTTCAAAAAGAGTTTGATTCACTTTTAAAATAGAAGTGTTGCTGTCAAAGGTAATATTTGCTTTTACAATACCAGTATCCATTGGTGGCATAAGATCTCTTCCGATAGTGGGGATTACAACTCCAATACTAAGCATCAAAAGTGGCAAGAGAGGTAAAGTTAAAGGTATTCGCATCTTCTTGTTGTCTATTAAAAATTTTACCGCGTTTGCGTAAAATTGTTTAAATGGGTTAAGCCAAAATTCCATTATACTATTAATTTTTGTCTCGAATTTCGATTTTTTTGATTTAGACTTTAACATTCTTATACTAAGAATTGGGATAAGGGTAATAGAGACAAAGTATGAAACTACTATAGCAATTAACAACGTTCCTGCAAGTGGTTTAAAGATCTGTGCAGGATATCCCCCTACGAACATTAGTGGCAAAAGTACCACGCTTGTGGCAAGAGTACCCCCAAAAACAACCAGCATGACTTCTTTTGTTCCATTTATAGCTGCATCTAATGGAGATTCTTTAAGCTGGGTATGATGTCTTTCTATATTTTCTAATATTACTATTGCGTCGTCTACTAACATACCAAGAGCTAAAATTATTCCTGTTAAGCTTACAATGTTAAAGCCAATATTGAATACCCACATTATAGCAATTGTGGCAAGATAAACGAATGGTATTGAAATTGCTGAAATTATTGTAAGCCTCAAATCTGCAAGAAACAAAAATATTACTATTGCAGTAAATATTATTGCATCTCTTAAAGCTTCAAACATGTTGTCATTACTTAATTGTACTAATTCTTTTTGTGTATCTGAAATTTGAATATTTAGTTGAGGAAACTGAGTTCTAAGTTTTGGCAATATTTTTTCGACTGTATTGATAGTTGTCATTACAGCTCCACCATATGGCCTTTGTACAGCAACAGCGATTGCCTGATGTCCATCTCCGTGGTAGAAAGATGTAGGAGACGGATAGCCGTAGTCTACGCTTGCTACATCTTTTAATTTTACACCCGGGGTTATTTGGAAATTTCTTATCATGTCAAGATTTGTAGCTTCTGTAAGCACTTTAAAGGTATATTGTGAATTTGGGTTCATAATAATACCGAGTGGCATGTCTTTGTTCGATTTTTGGATTGTATTTACTACATCTTGAACGCTAAGTCCTAAAGATGCCAGTTTCGTATTGTCAAATTTTATTTCTATGTCTTTTTGGTATCCTCCGAAAACATCAACGTTTGCAACTTCACCTGTTCTTAATATCTCATCCTTTATCTGATTTTCAGCGATATATCTTACATCTGACATCGAAAGGTTTGAGCCTTCTTTTGGAGAAATCGAAAGTACTATTACGGGTGGTGAATATGACGTAACCTCGTAAATTTGAGGAGTCTGAATATCAGATGGCAATAGGTTTGCTACTTTAGACAGACCATTTTGAACATCTGTCTTAGCTTCTCCAATATTTTTGCCATAGTGAAATTCTGCTGTAACAGTGCAAAATCCGTCGTTGGAAGTAGAATAAACCCTCCTGATACCGCTAAGTGTATAAAGTTCTCTTTCTATTACTGCACTTACATGATCTGCTACATACCTTGCTGAAGCGCCAGGTTCTACAACTACTACATCAATTTGGGGTCTATCAGCAGGTGGGAAGAGGTCTCTTGACATGCTAAAAAACCCTATTATACCAAGTAATAAAAAGGCAATAAGTATTGCAAATACAAAATGTGGTCTAGTAATATACCATTTAAGCATCTTCTACTCTTTTACCACTTCGAGGGGTTGGTTTTCATATATTCTCAAGAGAAGTGAATCTTCTCCAGTGACTACTTCTGAATTATCTGTAAGATCACCACTGACGCAACTTTCTTTATCGCTTTGGGCAAGTATATTTACGTCTACAAATTTTGCTCGATTATCTTTTCCTACAACAATTACGTATGTTCTGCCATTTGATTTTACTATTGAGTTGTTTGGAACTATAAAGCCTTTGGCACTTCCAGTGTAAATATATGTATCTATCATTGTGTGCGCTGGTAGGTTGAAAGGATTAGAGTTAAGTTTTAGTTTTATCATGTTTAAGTTATTGTCAGAACTTGAAAGTATTGCGTCTACTACTGCTTGAGCAGTCTTGCCATTATAAGATATAGTTTCAACATCTCCAACTTTAACTTTGCTTGAAATTTCAACGGGTACGCTCACGTACACAAGTGAATTCTCGCCTCCTGTAATTTCTAATATAGGCTTTCCTTGAACTACTGTATCGCCTTCATTAAAGTATTTTTTTACAATAAAGCCATTAAAAGGGGATGTGATTATGCTATAAGTCAAAGAATCTTCAAGAGAAGCGATTTGAGAGTTGACACTTTTTATACTTTCCTGAATACTTTGAAGATGGCTTATTGCAGTTTTTTGATTGGCTTCAGCTGCTTTGTAATTGTTTTCCATTGTTTCTAGTTCTACTTTTGGTACTGCTTCTACTTTGTATAAATATTGGTATCTCTCTAAATTATTTTTTGCGTTCGCAAGTTGGGTGTTTGCAGCTTCTATTTCAGAATACGCACCGCTTAGTGTACTTTCAAGAGATCTCTTGTTATATATAAGTGATTGAATATTCGATTGAATATCTTTTGAATCTAATTTTGCAACTACCTGTCCAATTTTCACTGGAGTGCCTTCGCTGGCTATATAATCGAGCTTTGCGCTTATTTTAGCGGTAATAAGAGCGTCGTTTTCGGGGCGAAAATCTCCTAGATATTTTTGTGATGCCTTGAGGATTCCTGATTTCACTTTGACCACTTTTACTACTGCAGAATAAGGTTTTGCTGGAGGAGTGAGCATAATTTCTATTTTTTTCTTGATGAAAAAGAATAGCGCTATTAACACTACAATTAAGACGGTAAGAACTATTCTTCCCTTCCTACTCTTTGGAAGCCTTTTTCTAACATCGAATTTTTTCATAAACTACCCCTCTTCAAAATTTATAAATTGATTTAAACATTATTAGATAATAATATCATATAATTATACAAAAGTGAAAGAACGCAAACCTTGATTTTTAAATTATTGTAATTATTGTTTTAAAGGAAAACATTAAAATAATAAATTGATACTAGTTAAGGAAATTCTATTTAAAGAGAATTATCAAGTTTTTTTGATTTTTCTAAAATAATATTTTGAATTGGGTATGGTATTTCAATGTGGTTTTCTTTATAAAACTTGTGTATTGACTTGATTAGTTCGTGGAGAACTACAAACTGGTCTGAATAAGATTGTACTCTTATGTATATAGAAAGGGTTATGCAGGAATTGTCAAATTTTTGATATCTTAATATGGGGTCAATATTTTTTACACATCCAGGAGTATTTTGTACAAAGTTTTTAAGAAAGTTAACAGTTTTTTCCTCTACTTCGTTAAGATTGCTATCGTAAGAAATGCCTATTTGCAAGCTAACGCTAAAGTTTTCTTCTGGAAAAGAATAGTTTGTAATTATTGAAGTAGAAATCTTTGAGTTTGGTATTATTATCAAATTATTATCAGGAGTCAAAAGGGTAGTATTTCTCCAATTAATGTCAGTAACCTTGCCCCTTTGGCCGTTTTCTAAGATTATTGTATTGCCTGGTTGAATTTTTTTTGAGGCTAGAATATGAATTCCTGCAAAAAAATTGGAAAGGGTGTCTTGAAGGGCAAGTGAAACAGCTAGGCCGCCAACTCCAAAAGTTGTTAAGATTGGCACATCTGAAATTCCGATTCCTTCTAACATTACCAGAATTCCTAAAAATATAACTGCAATAAATATTACATTAGATATTATGCTTGTAGCAGGTAAGATGCTATCATTTTTGGAGAAAAAGTGAACTATAATTTTTGAAGTGGTTCTTGCCAAAAACAAAAAGACTATTAATATCTCTAACGAAGTAAACATCTTGTTTAAAAGGAAAGAATGTTGGTATGTAAAGGGATAATTGTAAAGTGCAAGGTGTAGTCCTATTATTATAAAAAATAAAGAAAAGAGCCAATTAAATGATCTTATAATAATTTTTATTAGGTAGTTTTTTGAAAGCTTTGTATTCAGTATTCTTGCTAATATAACTTTTTCTGTAATCAGGCCAAAGAGAGTAAACGAAACAAAAAGAATTACAGGTTTTATTAGACTTTCAAAAAAATTTATTATGTATATTACCTCCTTTATTTTTGTTTTAATTATACCAATATCTTAAGTATAAGCGAGAAGAGGTTTTGTTTAATTTGATTGAAAAATAGCTTAAAGTTATTCAAATGTTATAAAATAAATTAAAGATGATAATAAAAAGATACGTGATAATTTCATTAATAATATTTATATTTATTGTAACAGCATGTTATGCTGCTGGCCTTGATGATGTGTACAAACAAGCAGAAGAAAAGTTGCAGAAAGGTGATGCATTGGGTTGTTCAATTGAACTTACAAAAGCTCTTTTGCAAATGGATAAGAATAATCCATTACGCGATAAATTTCTTACATTGAGAGGTAAATGTTTTTACGTTGACTCAGACTTAACTGAGGCATCTAAGGATTTTAATGAAGCTATCTTGTTAAATCCTAATAACAGTGAGGGCTATTATGGCCTGGCAAAAATCAATGAGGAAACAGGAAATATTGATACAGCTATTAACTTTTACACTAAGGCAATTGAGATAAACAGTCATGTTCCTAAATTCTATTTTGGTAGAGCGATCGACTATTATTTAGAAAAAAAATATGATCAATCTTTAGAAGATGTTGACAACGCAATTAAATTAGAACCAAGAAGCGAATATTTTTTGTTTAAAGCTTCTTTGGAACAAAGTAATGGCAAAATTGATGACGCGCTCTCTACTATCAATAGTGCTTATAAGTTATATCCGAATTCGCTGCAGATACTTGAATTCAAATCAAGCCTTGAGTTGGAAAAAGGGGATTATGAGAATGCTTTATTAGATGTAAACAAGGCATTGGAGATCGATAGCAAAAAAGCTGATCTTTTTTTTCTTAAAGGAAATATTCTTTATGACTTAAGCAATTTTCAGGGTTCACTTGAAGCCTTAAATTTTGCAATATCTTTGGATCCTAACCAGAGCGATTATTATGCAATGAGGGCAAAAATCGAAGATTCGTTGAAACAACCAAAAAAGGCTCTGGATGATATTGAAACTGCTTTATCTATTTCACAAAACAAGTATTATTATTTTCAAAAGGCATATTATGAATATGAATTAAATAAATATAAAGATGCAAAGAAGGACATTGAAGCTGCTCTTTCTTTAGATCCAGAAAATTCATCATTTAAGGATTTAAAGGAGGCAATTGACAAGAAATTATAGTTAGAATAAATTCAAGATAGTTTTTGGTGGAGGTAAAATGTGGGCTTTTTTGATCCGATTGCTAGAGTGTTTAATAAAAAGAAAGAAAAAGCTAAAGACTCAAGAAAAGTAGATCCGTGGAAATATTTTGAAGATGGTTCAAAATATAAGGGCGATCTTTTGAACTTAGTTCCAAATGGTTTTGGGATCCTTATAGAACCAAACGGCAACAAATATGAGGGAGAATTTAAGGACGGTAGAAAGCATGGCAAAGGAAAGGCTTTTTATGAAGGCGAAGGAATATATGAAGGAGAATTTAAAGAAGGTGTAAGGGATGGTTATGGGGTTTTTACATTTTTAGAATCAAATCCATTGTCTGGTGTTAGGCTAGAGGGGCAATGGAAGGATGACGAACTGATTCAGGGAAAAGAAATCTGGCCTGATGGAAGGACATATGAGGGTTCGTGGAGACGTGGCAAAAAATTTGGTAAAGGAGTTTTTAAATGGCCTAATGGTAGTATATATGAGGGAGAATACAAAGACGATCAATTTTGTGGAAGAGGAATTTACATCTGGCCTAATGGCGATAAATATGAGGGAGAATGGAAAGAGAGTAAGTGGGAAGGTCAGGGAATTTTTACTTCAGTTAATGGAGATAGGTATGAAGGATACTTTAAAGATGGAATGAAAAATGGTTATGGAATAATGTATTATCATAATTCAACTAAATATGAAGGCTTGTGGAAGAATGACTTGTATGATGGCAGGGGTAAATTTTATTATAAAAATGGAGATAAATATGATGGAGAGTGGAAAGAAGGGAAAAAATGTGGTTTAGGAAAAATGTTTTTTTCAAGCGGCATAATTTTTGAGGGACAATTTGTCAATGATAAAATAGCGGGCAAAGGCTTTATTTACTTTGAGGGGAAGACATATGAGGTTGAGTATATAAATGGTAGGTTTGTCGGTGAAAAAGTGATTTTTTGGCCTGATGGCAGAAAATATTTTGGAGACATTAAAGAGAACTTAATGCATGGGAAAGGTACTTTTTGGTGGCCAAATAATAGCAGATTTGTTGGAGAATTTAGAGATGATCAATTTTTTGGCAAAGGCAAATTAATATTGTCTGATGGTCTTGAATGTGATGGAGAGTGGAGGGAGGGAAAATTTTATAGCACAATAGTTTTGAAAAATTTAGATGGAAGGAAGTATGAAGGAGTTTTTGAAGACGGAGAATTCAAGGGGAGCGGCGTTTTGACTTGGCCGAACGGAGATAGGTATGAGGGAGAGTGTAAAGATGGTAAAAGACATGGAAGAGGTAGATTTGTAACAACTAAAGGGGATATTTATGACGGAGAGTGGAAGTTCGATAAGAGACACGGATATGGAGAATTTTTTGCAGCAAATAAAAATCACTACGTCGGGGAATGGGATTCTGATTTTTGGGAGGGAAAAGGGATTTTAGAACATGCAAATGGTGACAGATATGAAGGAGAATGGAGTAAGTCAAAAAGGCATGGCTTCGGAACAATGTATTATGCTGATGGGAGAGTTGAAAAAGGATATTGGTTTGACGGTGTTTTTAAAGGGACAAAGAAATATTAGTAATTATAAATTTTTGAAATTTATGCTATCTTATTATTAGAGAGGTGATCTTATTGAAAAGATTTTTAATTTTTCTGGATATATTGTTTTTTATGTTGATTTTTATCTGTACTGCTTTTGCTAAGGGGGTAGATGATAGCCAGTTAATTAAGGGGAATATAAATTTTGGGATCAAGTTAATGAATGAAGTAAGGAATCATGAATTCGACAATAATGTAATTTTTTCTCCAATAGGATTGGGACAATCGCTAAGTGTTCTTTCTAATGGTGCTGTGGGTTCTACTTTTGATGAGCTAAATCTTGTTCAAGGTTTTAATGGTTATCGCGAATCAGAAATTAATTCTTTTTGGAAAAATACTGTAAGTTCAACTCCTTATGTCTACGATAAAAAGATGTTCATTTTTACAAGGTCATCTCTTTGGGTTCAAAATGGATTTACATTCAATCCAGAGTTTATGTCTACAATTAATTCTTTTTATCCAGGATTTGATTTGACCTATATAAACTTTTCTGATAAATATACACCTTCTGCTATAAATGATTGGGTCAAAACAAGTACAAATCATCAAGTTACGAGTATTGTCAGTAAAAAGGATGTAAGCAAGGATACAATGATGTATTTGATAAATATTACTTATGCAAAGCTTGCATGGAAAAATGAGTTTCCAAAAAATCTTACTAAAAAGGGGACTTTTTATCTTTCAAATGGTCAGACTGCTAAAGCTTTGTATATGAAAACTACAGGCAATTTCGATTATTATGAAAATGATATCTTTCAAGCAGTCAAAGTTGAACTGGCAGACCCAGATCTAGAAGCAGTATTTTTTCTGCCAAAAGGAACAAAAACTCTTATGAATATCTATAGAAACATGAACGGTGAAAATTATTTTAATTGGTCTACACAATTTAAAAAAAGGCCTTTGATGCTTATAATTCCAAAAATGGATCTTGAATACAAAACCTCCTTTATACCCGAATTTAAGGGGATAGGAGTAGGAGATCCTTTTGATCAAAACTATGCTGATTTTAAAAAAATGTTTAAAGTTGCAAACTTTTCTTTTGTTTCAAACGAGATCTCTGATAATTTTTTGAAGGTCGATGAATATGGGTTAAATAAGACAATATTTAACAAAGACATTAAGGATGTCGTGAATTTCGATCATCCGTTTGTAATGGTTATAGCTAACAAAAAGACTAATGCGTGGCTGTTAATAGCTTCAATAGAGAACCCTCATCCTGACGAATGGTTTGAAATTTTTTAGTATTTACAAATATACACATTTGTGTTAAGATAAATTTTTGCACATTTTTTGGGCGGATAGCTCAGAGGTAGAGCACTTGCTTCACACGCAAGGGGTCGTAGGTTCGATTCCTACTTCGCCCACCACTCTTTATCTTTTAGGAGGGATATGCATAAAGCCTCAAGAATCGCTTAAATTTTTTATTTTTTTGGTTTTTTTCTTTAGACGAGATAATGTTTTGGTTTAAAATTGTTTCTACTTTATTTAATTTCTTTAGTTATATCTACTTGATCTTTGATCTCTTGGGTTTCTTTTTTAATGCTTCCAAGCGTTTTCCCAATTTCTTTTGTAACTTTTGGAAGCTTTCTAGGACCAAGAACGATCAAAAGAATTGCTATTATCATTCCGGTTTGTTGCCAACTTATCATTTTCTTTATTCCTTTCTTTATTTTTTGGAGTTTGCTTTTTAAATGTTATTTTTGATGATTATTGTGTTATATTTTATCTTTTTTCTTCGTGTGATGCAAGAACTTGTCTTGTGAGGTGTGTTTATGAGAGATGTGTTGGTTAAACCCCGTATTAGATTTATGGGTGAGAGTTTGGATGAAAAACAGAAGATTGAGGCACCTATACCAAATCTTTTAGATCTGCAAAAAAAATCCTACGAAAAGTTTCTTTATCAGGGAATCGGAGAGGAGTTGAGCTCTTATTTTCCGATTGTAGATGCAGGTGATAGGTTTGAATTATCCTTTGTTTCATATCGTTTGGAAGAACCAAAATTATCTGAAGAAGAAGTTAGAATCAAGGATAAGACTTATGAGGCTCAAATAAAGGTTAAATTAAGATTGCTTGATAAGCAAAGTCAAGAAGTCGTTGAGTCTGAAGTTTTGTTGGGAGAAATACCAATTATGACGAAACGAGCGACTTTTATTGTAAATGGCTCGGAAAGAGTTATAGTTAACCAACTTACAAGATCTCCTGGCGTTTATTTTAAAGAAGACAAAGATCTTATGGACAGAAAAACATTTGTTGGGACAGTAATACCTGTGAAAGGAAATTGGATAAACTTTGAAGCTCCCTCAAATGGTACTGTTTGGATTAGAATCGAAAAGTCGAGAAAATTACCAGTATCTACTTTTCTTAAGGCTTGTGGGATTGAACAATCAAGAATTGAAGAGGCTTTAGTGGATGACAAATTTAGAAAGGCAACATTTGCGCAGGATAATACTCAAAATAGAGAAGAAGCCCTTCAAGAATTTTATAAGAAAATTAGGCCAGGAGAAGCTCCAAATCCTGAGGCAGCTAAGGGCATCATCAATAATAGGTTTTTTGATAAAAAGAGATTTGATCTAGGCGAAGTTGGTCGTCTTAAAATAAACGAAAAGTTAGGCTTAAACGGTATTGTTCCACTCGATTGCCTTGTCCTTCATAGAGAAGACATGCTTGCAATTGTTAAATATCTTGTAAATCTCCATTATGGTGATGGCACTCTTGACGACATAGATCATTTAGAAAACAGAAGAGTTAGATTAGTAGGAGAGCTTGTAAGACAAAAATTTAGAGAAGGCCTATATAGGATGGAGCATGTAATTCATGAGAGAATGTCTTTATATAAAGGTACCACAAAACTTAAGATTAGTAATATTATAAATAGCGGCCCCCTTACTGTAGCTTTGCGTGAATTTTTCTGTACCGGTCAGTTATCACAGTACATGGATCAAACCAATCCACTTGCAGAGCTAACTCATAAAAGAAGAATCTCTGTTCTTGGTCCTGGAGGATTAACAAGAGAGAGAGCTGGCTTTGAGGTCAGAGATATTCATCCTTCTTACTATGGGAGATTTTGTCCTATCGAAACCCCTGAAGGTCCAAATGTTGGATTAATTAGTTCACCAACTATTTATGCCGTTGTAAATGATTACGGTTTTTTGGAGACTCCCTATAGGAAGGTTAAAAACGGCAAACTAACTGATATTATAGAAAGTTTTACAGCTAGTAAAGAAAGAAACGTTTATATTGCATCTGCAGACGTGAAAGTTGAAAACAAGAAGATTGTTGGAGACACTGTAGTAGCAAGATATAATGGTGAATTTCAACAAGTTCCTCCTGATAAGATTGACTATATTGGTGTTTCTCCGAAGCAAATGCTCAGCTTGAGTTCATCTCTGATTCCTTTTGTAGAGCACAACGACGCAAACCGTGCTTTGATGGGTTGCAACATGCAGCGTCAGGCAGTACCTCTTGTTGTAGAAGAGGCGCCATGGGTTGGTACTGGCATGGAAATGGTAGCTGCAATTGATTCAGGTATGGTTCACGTAGCTGAAAAGGATGGAACTGTTAGGAGCGCTGCGGGAGGAAAAATAATTATTGATTTTGATGATGGAACTTCGAAAGAGTATAAATTAATGAAATTTGTTAGAACTAATAATGCAACTTGTTTTAACCAAAAGGCTCTAGTAAGAGCAGGAGATAGAGTCAAGAAGGGACAAGTTCTTACATCTGGTTGTGCAACTGATAGTGGCGAATTGGCTCTGGGTAGAAACGTCCTGGTTGCTTTTATGCCTTTTGGTGGTTACAACTTTGAAGATGCGATACTTATTAGCAATAGACTTGTAAGAGAGGACGTATTTACGTCCATACACATTGAAAGTTATGAAGTTGAAGCAAGATCAACCAAATTAGGAGATGAAGAGATAACAAGAGAGATTCCTAATGTTTCAGAAGAAGCAAGAAGGCATCTTGACGAGCAGGGCATTGTTGTAGTTGGAACTGAAGTAGAAGCTGGGGATTATTTGGTAGGTAAGCTTACTCCGAAAGGAGATGTAGAACCTCCATCTGAAGAAAGGCTATTAAGGGCAATTTTTGGCGATAAATTAAAGGATATGAGAGACACGTCTCTCAAATTACCCCATGGAGAAAAGGGTAAGGTTATTGATGTAAAGGTTTTTTCTAGAAACAACGGAGACGATCTTCCACCTGGAGTAATAACAAAAGTAAGAGTTACGGTAGCTCAATTAAGAAAGATTTCTGTTGGAGACAAAATGACAGGTAGACATGGAAACAAGGGGGTAATATCTAAAATTTTGCCTGAAGCTGATATGCCGTATTTGCCCGATGGAACCCCCGTAGACGTCGTTTTGAATCCCTTGGGTGTTCCGTCAAGAATGAACGTCGGACAGATTTTTGAAGTGCTTCTTGGTCTTGCTGCTGGAGTTCTTAATAACTTTGGCAAGGATAAGAACGTAGAATATAAATTTGAAGCAACGCCGTTTGATGAATCGTTTGGTGAAAGAGCGTCTGAAAGGTTCGTTGAAGAATATTTGGAAAAAGCAAGAGAAATAAAACCATTTATTGGAAAAAATGGGAAAGTTACTCTATATGACGGAAAAACAGGTGATCCCTTTTTGTCTCCCGTAACAGTAGGCTATATGTACCTCTTAAAACTTGTGCACCTTGTTGACGATAAGATACACGCAAGGTCAACTGGTCCTTATTCTTTAATTACTCAACAACCACTTGGAGGCAAAGCTCAATTTGGTGGACAGAGATTTGGTGAAATGGAAGTCTGGGCTTTAGAGGCATACGGCGCTGCGAACGTGCTGCAAGAGATATTAACTATAAAATCTGATGACATTACTGGTAGGACGAAAGCCATGGAAGCTATAATCAAAGGCAAAAATCTTGGAACCCCTGGTTTGCCTGAGTCGTTTAAAGTATTGGTTAGAGAGCTTCAGGGATTGGCACTTGATATTACCCTTATACATCAAGATGGAAGTCAAATTGATTTAGAACATATAGATGAAGATGACAACAACGTATTGCCACTTTTAAAGTCTGTGGATGTCGAAGGCTAGAAGAGGAGCTAGTAACTTTAGCTTGAAATATCAAATTTTGAAAGGGAGGAAATAGTTTGGAACCCTTTGTTGAAATTAGTGAAAATAACAAACAAGTTAAGGATAAAACTTCTTCTAAACTTGTAGCCATAAAGATTGGTCTTGCATCAAGTGAAAAGATAAGATCATGGTCAAAAGGAGAAGTAAAAAAACCTGAAACTATTAATTATAGAACGCTGAGACCTGAAAGAGGTGGTCTATTTTGCGAAAAGATATTTGGGCCTACTAAGGATTATGAATGTTATTGTGGCAAATATAAAAGACCAAGATATAAAGGAACAATTTGTGATAGGTGCGGAGTTGAGGTTACTTCATCAAAGGTAAGAAGATTAAGAATGGGACACATTGACTTGGCAGCTCCTGTTGCTCATATTTGGTATTTTAAAGGTACTACAAGTTATATTGGTTCTGTTTTAGACCTTTCAAACAAAGAAGTTGAAGAAGTAATATATTTTTCGAGATACTTAATTTTGGACCCTAAAGATAGCGGATTACAAAAGTTTAAAACACTTTCTGAAGATGAATACGAATACTGGGTAAAGCAACTTGGCAGATCGGCAATTGAAGTAGAGCATTTAAATGACGGTAATTATCAGGTTGTTGATCCTAAAGATACTTTTCTTGAGGCAGGAAGGATTTTAACTGCTGATGAATACGAATATTATACATATAGTTTTGGCCAAAACTACTTTGTAGCAAAAATGGGAGCTGAAGCCATTAAAGAGGCATTAGAGTCTATTAACGTTGAAGAACTGAGTAATCAAATTAAAGAAGAGATGACTTCAACATCTTCTCAAAGCCCAAAAAGGCTCAAGATGATAAAGAGATTCAGGGTTTTGGAGTTTTTCAGAAAATCTGGCGCTAATCCTGCTTGGATGGTTTTGGAAGCTATACCTGTTATTCCACCTGATCTTAGGCCGATGGTTCAGTTGGATGGTGGAAGATTTGCTACTTCGGACTTAAATGATCTTTATAGAAGAGTTATTAATAGAAATAACAGATTAAAAAAACTACTTGATATGGGTGCTCCTGAGATTATTGTTAGAAACGAAAAAAGAATGCTCCAGGAAGCAGTAGATGCACTCTTTGATAACGAAAGAAGATTAAAGCCTGTAACTGGAACTCATGATAGACCTCTTAGATCTCTTTCTGATATCATTGAGGGGAAGCAAGGACGTTTTAGGCAGAATTTGTTGGGGAAAAGAGTAGATTATTCTGGGCGCTCAGTAATTGTTGTGGGTCCTACCCTTAAACTCCATCAATGTGGTTTGCCAAAAGAAATGGCTTTAGAACTTTTTAAGCCTTTTGTAATTCATGAGCTTATTAAAAGGGGTATTACTGGAAATGTAAAAGGAGCCAAAAGAAAAATAGAACGAGGTGAAAATGTTATATGGGATATCCTTGCTGAAGTTATACAAGGGCATCCTGTTTTCCTAAATCGTGCTCCCACACTTCATAGGCTTGGAATCCAGGCGTTTGAACCAGTTTTAATAGAGGGTAAAGCCATACAACTTCATCCTTTAGTTTGTACGGCTTTTAATGCAGACTTTGACGGCGATCAGATGGCTGTTCACGTTCCACTGTCCCTTGAGGCACAAGCTGAAGCAAGGGTGTTAATGCTTTCGAGTCATAATTTGTTGTCCCCTGCTAATGGCCAACCATTGGTTACCCCTTCACAGGATATGGTTTTAGGACTTCACTATCTTACAAGTTTTGAAAAAAATCCTACTTTTAGAAGTGAAGAAGATGCAATAGACGCTTTTAATAGAGGAGAAATTGATGAAACTCAAAAAATAGACGTATACTCTGAAAAAGTTAATGGTTATCTGACAACTAATATTAAAAAAATAAAAACTGGACAACCATTCTTGTTTTTTATAGATAAAAACGATGCTATTACAAGGTATCAAATTGATAGCGTAAAGCCATCACATGAGTTTTCACTTAGTCTTATTGATAGGATTGCTGTGAAAATTGATAATGAATTTCTATCTACTAGCGTAGGTCAAATATTATTTAATGAAATATTGCCCAGCAAGTGGCCTTACTATAGAGAACCACTAACAAAGAAGAGAATTGCAAAAATAGTAAGACAATGTTATGAAGATTTTGGCCTTACCAGAACGGTGAAATTAGTGGATGACTTGAAGGATATGGGATTTAAATATGCTAAAGAATCTGGAATATCTATATCAATTGACGATCTTGTTGTGCCCGCAGAAAAAAAAGAGATAATAAAGAAAGCGGAAGAAGAAATTAAAAGATTTGATGAATTCGTTTCTGAAGGTACTATGACTCAGGAAGAAAAAGATGCTAAAGTAAGAGAAAAATGGAATATGATTACTGACGAAATTAAGGATAGAATGAACTCAAGTATGGGAGAAAGAAATCCCGTATTTATGATGGCAAATTCTGGTGCAAGAGGCAATATCGACCAAGTTAGGCAGTTGGCTGCAATGAGAGGTCTTATGTCAGATCCACATGGTAGGATCATACCTATTCCCATAAAGGCAAACCTTAAAGAAGGTATGAATATGATGGAGTATTTCATTTCAACGTACGGTGCAAGAAAAGGTTTGGTCGATACTGCACTGAGAACTTCTAACTCTGGATATCTTACGAGAAGATTGGTTGACGTTGCACAAGAAATAATTGTAAGGGAAGAAGATTGTGGCAGCGAAGAAAGCATTGTGGTTTCTGATTTGATGGATGGGACAAAGGTAATTTTGGAATTAAAAGATAGAATAATTGGTAGGTTTAGTGCTGAGGATATTTATGATGCTGATGGAAAAATAATAGTTAAAAGAAATGAGTTAATAACTCCTTCAATAGCTGATAAGATAGTAGATGCTGGAATAAAAGAAGTAGCTGTAAGATCTCCTTTAACCTGTAAGACTCCTCATGGAGTATGTCAAAAATGTTACGGTTGGAGTCTGGCTACCAGGGAAGTTGTGGAACTTGGTGAAGCTGTAGGCATTATTGCTGCACAATCGATAGGAGAGCCTGGTACTCAGCTTACTATGAGAACATTTCACACTGGCGGAGTAGCTCTTCATAGAAGTAAAAACATAGAAAGATCAAAGATTAGTGGCACAGTAAAGTTTGAATCTCTTAAGACTTTCACTTTTTTGAACGATAACGTAGAGACTACTATAGCTATTTCTGAAGGTAATATTGTGATAAAAGGTGAGACAAGCGCTAAAGTTTTTGTGAATAGAGGGATGCTTCTACACGTTAAGGATGGTTCTTTTGTAAAAGAGAATGACGTTCTTGTTGAGGAAGATGAAGATAATGAGTATCTTATAGCAGAGAAAGGCAATATTGTATTTTATGCAATGCCTGTCGAGGAAAGAGTTATATCACAGGACAATGTGATAAGTATTGCTTCACAAAATGGAGAAGTTCTTTTCACAAAAGAAAAGCCAATAGTGATAAAGGTTAATGCTAATCTTGATATTAAGATTAAAGATAGAGAAAAAGTTGTACCTGGTAAAGAAATTGCTGAAGGTATCACTAGTCCAGTTTTGGGCATGGCTGTTATTCCAAAGTTCGAGCCAGTTTTAGATCCTGAAACTGGTGAGATGGTTACACATGTCTACATTTACCAAGGTGATTTTGCGCCATGTAATAAAAATTCAAGATTGTTTGTAAAAGATTCAACCATGTTGACTAACACTACATTAGTTGCAATTTCACCTAAATCAAAAGAAAGCGCAATTAAGACAAAAGATATTATCCAGGGTTTGCCTAGAGTTGAAGAACTTTTCGAGGCAAGGAGACCAAAAAATGCCGCAATACTTTCTGAGATAGATGGAATAGTTCATATTATTTCTAATAGTGATACAGAACCTGTCAAAATTATAATAGAAGGGCTGGAGGAGACAAAGGAAATTGTTGTACCTGCAAGCACACAACTTCAGGTATCGGATGGTGCCTTTATTAAAAAAGGATATCCTCTTACAGAAGGGCAATTTTATCCTCAGGAGGTACTTAAAACTAGAGGAATAGATGCAGTGAAGCAATATATAGTTGATGAAATTCAAAAGGTGTATAAAGATCAAAGCGTTTCAATCCATGACAAACACATTGAAATTATTGTTAGACAAATGACTAAAAGAGTAAAAATTAAGAATGATGGAGACTCTGATTGGTTACCAGGAGAATATGTGGATAGAGGTGAATTCGAAAAAGTGGTCAAAGAGTTAACTCTTCAAGGCAAAACTCCTCCAGAAGCAGAAGATGCAGTGCTTGGCATTACAAAATCATCTTTAAACACATCTTCGTTTATTGCTGCAGCTTCTTTTCAGGAAACAACTAGAATATTAACTGAGGCATCAATTAGAGGCAAGGTAGACTATCTTAGAGGATTGAAAGAAAACGTTGTAATAGGAAGATTAATTCCTGCAGGAACTGGGTTTGATTTATATGAAAATTATGACTATATTAAAGCAAATGATAAGTAAATTTTAATGTAATACAACATTTTTTAGGATATAATTTTCGTAATAAAAATGTTTTCCAAAGTATATAAAGTTAGGAGGTTTTTATGTACGAACAAAAAGGAAATAAACTTAAAGAAGTCCTGGTAAAATCAATCTTCTTTTTTGTAGCAGCTTGTTTGGGAGGAATGCTAGTTCTAGGCGCAATATGGGCATTTCCCGCTTTTAGACCTCCGGTAAAAGTTGCGCCTTCAACTGCTGTAGCTGCAATAGATATGTCTGTAGATTCCCCTATAGTTGAAGCAGTAAAGAAAGTTATGCCAAGCGTTGTTCAAATAAACACTTTAATGTACGTTAAAAATCCTATATCTGATTTCTTTGGAATTCCAATGAAACCAATTCCCGAAGAAGGGCTTGGATCTGGTGTTATTATTAGAAGTGATGGATTAATCCTTACTAACAATCATGTAATTGCCAATGCAACAAAGGTGAAAGTCACTCTTTCTGATGGCAGAAAATTTGATGGAGAGGTGATTGGAGCAGACCCTGTTACTGATTTAGCTGTGGTAAAAGTAAATGCTACAGGTCTACCTGCAGCAGAGCTTGGTTCGTCTTCAAACCTTCAGTTAGGAGAGTGGGCTATTGCAATAGGCAATCCATATGGTTTTTCTGGTACTGTGACTCTTGGTATTGTAAGCGCGCTAGACAGAAGAGTTCAAACATCTGCTTATAATGCTGGTCCATTTATTCAAACTGATGCCGCTATAAACCCAGGAAATTCAGGTGGGCCTTTGGTAGATATTAATGGAAGAGTAATAGGTATTAATACTGCAATTATACCTTATGCACAGGGGATTGGTTTTGCGATTCCAATAGACACTGCAAAAAATATATTGAACCAATTAATAACAAATCATGAGGTTGTTCACCCATATCTTGGAATTGACATGCTGCCTGTTGATCAATATCAGTTGAGCCAGATGGGAATTAAACAAAATGCAGCTGTCTATGTAGCAAGGGTTTTACCAAATTCTCCTGCAGAGAAGGCTGGCATTTTACCTGGAGATATAATCCTAAAGATTGATAATAAGGAAGTTGACGTTTATACTTTACCAAATATAATTCTTACTCATAACGTGGGAGATGTGATTAAAGTAACTCTGTACAGATCTGGTAAAATCATGGAAATACCTGTTACTCTTGAAGCCAGACCTGCAAGCATGAAATATTAGATTAAAATCATTTGTATCCTTTACTCACCTTTTTTGATTAAGAATTTGAAGTAATTTGATAAGCATTGAACTAGTAAATAGTTTATGAGAATTTTACATCTTTTGAATGAAGGTGAACTTAGCTGGCAAAAAACTTTCGCTGACTTTGTGTATGGTTTATGTAATTACAATGTAGAAAATGTTATAGGTATGCCAGATAATGGTTATACTTATGATTTCCTAAATGATTATAAAATTAGGCTGGCCGACAAGCCAGCCTTTAATATTATTCCTATTCAATTTAAAGGTTTTTTTGATCCGTTTTCTTACTTTAAACTGGTTAATATTATCAGAAATCAAAAAATTGATATTGTTCATTCTCAACTATCAAGAGCAGCTCTTTATGCTGGAATGGCAAAAAAATTAATTAAGGTGAAGGTTGTTTCAAGCGCCCAAAAGGTTAGTTCTATAAAATATTTTTTGAATTCAGACGTTGTAGTAGCGTGTTCTAAATCTGTTGAAAAAGATTTTATTAAAAAAGGATTTTCAGGCAATATAACACAGATTTATAATGGTATTAATTTTGAGAATTATTTTCCAAAGAAAATAAACAAAGATCGGGCTAAATCTAGAATTGGCATTAGTTCCGAAACTTTTTCCATAGGTATTGTTGCAAGGCTTTCTCCCATGAAAGGACATAGACTACTCTTTGAATCTTTTAGAAAAATTAAAGATGACTATAAAGATAAAGCAATTGTTCTTGTTGTAGTTGGGGACGGAGAGCTAGAATCTGAACTTAGACAACATGCAAAAAATTTAAAAATTGAAAAAGATATAATTTTTCTAGGTAGAAGAGATGATTTGGTTGAACTTCTGTGCTCATTCGATCTTTATATATCCTCTTCAATAGAAAAGGAAGGTTTGCCTACAATTCTAATAGAAGCACTTTTAATGGAAGTGCCTGTAATAGCGACTGATATTGCCGGAACAAATGAGATAATTATTAATAATAAAACTGGTTTTTTAGTAAATCCAGATTCAGAATCGATATATCGATCTATGAAAGAGTTTTTAAATAAATTTTTTAATAAAGATGAAAGTATAATAAAAATTAAAGAGGAAGGAAGAAAGCACGTAATCGAGAATTTTTCACTTGATAAAATGGTTAAGTCATATTATGAAATTTATAAATCACTTTTAAGATGATGGCAGTTTTTAAGACTAAGTTTTATAAATCACTTTAGGAGGTTTTATTTGGAAAAGATAGCATTGGAGGGTGGAAAGCCCCAAAGAGAAGACTTTTTGGTTTTTGGAAAGCCAAGGATTGAAGAAGATGAAATTGAAGAGGTAGTCAAGACGCTAAGATCAGGTTGGATTTCAACAGGACCAAGAGTAAAAAAGTTTGAGGAAAAGTTTTCTGAATATATTGGTGTAAAAAATTGTATAGCTCTTAATTCTTGTACGGCTGGTCTTTTTCTTGCACTTGTTCTTGCTGGAATCGGAAATAATGATGAAGTTATTACAACTACTTTGACTTTTGCTTCAAGCGCAAATGTTATTGAACATGTCGGAGCAAAGCCTGTTTTTATTGATATAAAGGAATCAGATTTAAACTTTGATGAAGATCTTATTGAATCAAAGATTAATGAAAAAACAAAGGCTTTAATATCGGTTCATATGGCAGGAAATTCGTGTAACATTGAAAAAATTAGTGAAATAGTAAAAAGACACAATCTGGTTTGGATTAACGATACTGCTCATGCTATTGAGACTGAATGGGATGGGAAAAAGATCTCTTATTATGGAGATTTTTCAAGCTACAGCTTTTATGCTACTAAAAACATTACTACGGCTGAAGGCGGTATGTTAGTTGTTAAGGATAATAAACTTTATGAAAGGGGAAGAATACTATCACTTCACGGCATATCGAGAGATGCGTGGAAGAGGTATTCTTCTGAAGGTTTTAAACACTATGAGGTGATTGAGCCTGGATTCAAATATAATATGACTGATATTCAAGCGGCATTAGGAATAAAACAGCTAGAAAAAATAGAAAGGTATTGGAAAATTAGAGATGAAATTGCCAAAATTTATATCAATAGGTTTTCAGAAATTGATGAAATAGAACCCATTGAATATTCATTTGACAGAAGAAGACCTTCTTATCATTTATTCATTTTAAAAATTACTGACGATTCTTTATCAAGAGATTTTATGATGGATGCACTTAAGCATGAGAATATTGGAACTGGAATACATTATTTGCCCCTTCATACACAAAAATATTATAAAGAAAAATATTCTTTGGAAGAAAGTGAATTTCCTGTCGCTACAAAAATAGGTAAAAAAATTTTCTCTGTTCCAATAGGTGCAAATATAACAGAAAAGGATGTGGATGATGTTGTTTACGCTATTAAAAAGATTATTTATTTTGTTAAGAGAAAAGTCTTCTAGTTAACTCATAATAAATTTTAGAAAGGATTTGTGTAATGTTTTCTGAAATTCATAATTTTTCCTTAAAATTTAATACTTCTAAAAAGATTTTAGTTATTGGAGATATTATGCTTGATGAATATTGGTTTGGGGAGATGGAAAGGATTTCTCCTGAGGCTCCAGTTCCAGTCTTAAAGTATATTAGTAGTGAATTTAGACTTGGTGGAGCTGCGAATGTTGCGAAAAATTTAACTTCTTTAGGGGCAAATGTTTCTATTGTTGGGCTTGTCGGCAATGATGTTGAGTCAGAAAGGCTTAAAGAACTTTTATTTGATTCAAATATAGACACATCTGGCCTGGTTGTTTCTAAAAAAAGGCCTACAACGAGAAAGCTCAGATTAATTGCCAGAAAACAACAAGTTTTAAGAGTAGATAGCGAAGATTCAAATCAGATTGATAGCGAGGAACTTGAAAAAGTAATAAATTCTTTAAAAAAACAAATACCTGATTGCGGCGCTATAATAGTTTCTGACTATAGAAAGGGAATAATTACTAAAGAGGTAATAGAATTTTTAGTAAATTCAATTGATAATAGAGTTTGTGTAGCTGATTCTAAAGCAAAAAATTATCTCTTATTCAAAGGTTTTACTACGGTTGCCCCCAACCTCAAAGAGGTTGAGGCTATTTTCGACAGAAAGTTAATGAGTGAAGAGGATATTGTTCAGTCAGGACGAGAACTTTTAAAGCTTTTAGGCAGCAAGGCTGTTCATATTACAAGGGGTGCTGATGGAATTTCTCTTTTTACTGAAGAATCAACTATAAATTTCCCCGCATTTTCTAGTGAAGTTTATGACGTGACAGGTGCAGGGGATACAGTTACAGCAGTTTTAACATTGGCGCTAATGTCAGGGTTCGATATGATTCATTCAACATTTTTAGCAAATGTTGCTGCTGCAATAGTTGTAAGAAAAGTTGGAACCTCGACTACTAGTATTAATGAAATAGAAAGATACCTTAGAGAAGAGGAAATTAGAGACTTGTATAATAAAATTGTTCTAAAATCGAAAAAAAATGAATAATCATATAGGTTGTTTTTAAATTTAGATAATTTTGATAGAAAGGTTTTAAAAATTTGAAAAAAATTTCAGATGTATTTAAGACTTTAGATGAAATAATTTTATTAGTTGAAGGCAGAAAGGTTGTATTTACAAATGGATGCTTTGATATTGTACACGAAGGCCATATTAGATTATTCGAATTTGCAAAAACTTTGGGAGATTATTTGGTTGTTGGGATAAATTCTGACAGCTCAGTTAAAGCATTAAAAGGCAATTCTAGACCTATAAATAAACAAGAAAATAGAGCCGTGGTTGTTGCTTCTATTAGATTTGTTGATTATTGCTTTATTTTTAATGAGCAAAACCCCATATCATCGATTGAAAGATTAAGACCATTAATTCACGTTAAAGGTGGAGATTATAAGCTTGAAGATCTCCCAGAGGCTGAAACTGTTCATCGCTATGGTGGAAAAGTTGTAATATTTCCTTTTTATAAAGATTTCTCAACAACAAACATTTTAAACAAAATAAGAAGTTTTTAAAAAATTTACACGTTTGCAATTATTCTTTAAATTCTTTAAGATAGAATAATAAATTTTTTTGAGGTGAAAATGAAAGTTTTAATTTTTGGTGGAACAGGGTTTATTGGTAAACGAGTAGTAAAAACTTTACTTGATAAAGAGAATAGAGTTATAGTGTTTTCTCATAAAAGAAAGATATCAGATAAAAAAAATGTCGAACATTTTAAAGGCGATATTCTTGATAAAAACTCTATAAAAGAAGCTCTTAAATTAAAACCAGATGTTGTAATTAATCTTGTTGGCATAATTAAAGAGATACCAAAAAGAGGGATTACCTTTAAAACTATGCACTTTGATGCGGCGTCAAATTTAATAGACTCTATAGTAGAATTTAATAAAAACATTCCATTAGTACAAATAAGTGCCAATGGAGTGGAAAAAGGCAAAGATATTACTGATTACTTTAAATATAAATATCAAGCTGAAGAAAAAGTAAAGTCTAGTGGTTTGAGGTATGCAATAATTAGACCATCAATTGTGATTGGTGAAAAAGAAGGTATAGTAAAAGATTTGTCAATACCCTTGAGTTTAGGCTTTTTCCCTCTCCCAAAAATTGATGTAAAATTTTCTCCAGTAAAGGTAGAACTTGTTGCTGAAAAAATTGTAAAAGTGGCTGAAGATCTCGTGAATGGCAGCTTAGAATCCAATGTTATAAAAATATGCGGTGAAGAAGAAATGAACTTCAGAGGACTTATAGAATATATAGCAAAAATTGTTGGGAAAAAGGTTATCTTTGTGCCTGCTCCTTTATTCTTATTTAAAATAGCTGCTTTTTTGGGAGATAGGTTTAATTTTATACCATTAAATACGGTAACTTTAAAAATGCTTCTTCAAGGAAATGTTTGCTCAAATAACACAAATTATGTAAGATATTAAACAATTAATCCGTTTGAGGAGGTATATTATTAGTGGAAGAGATTTCAAAGTTTAAGATTACAAGAAGAGGTTATGGTCTTGATGAAATTGCATTAAGGCCGACCGAAAGGACTATTGATCCAGAAGATGTAGATATATCTGTTAAAATTGGGTGTTATGAATTTAGCATTCCTGTTATTGCTTCAGCAATGGATTCTGTAGTAAACCCTTTTATTGCAGTAGAACTTTCAAAATATGGTGCTTTGGGAGTAATTAATTTGCAAGGCATTCAAACAAGATATGATGATCCTGTTCCTGTACTTGAAGAAATTGCAGCAGCATCAACAGATGATTTTGTAACAGTAATGCAAAGACTTTATGAAGAGCCGATTAAGCCGGAACTTATAATAAAAAGAATACAAGAGGTAAAATCTCACGGAGCAATTGCAGCAGTATCTAGCGTTCCTCAAATGGCTGCTGAGTTTGGTCCTATTGCAAGGGATGCTGGTGCAGATATATTTGTTCTTCAGGCGACTGTTATTGCACCAAAGCATATAAGCAGCAAAGGAAATATATTGAATATAAAAGAGTTTTGTTCTATGATGGAAATTCCAGTAATTGTAGGAAACACAGTTGGATTTTCTTCAACTATTGGTCTTATGAGGCAGGGAGCAAGTGCGGTCTTGATAGGAGTTGGACCAGGTGCAGCCTGTACAACAAGAGGAGTTTTAGGTATTGGCGTGCCTCAAGCTACTGCTATTAGTGAAGCGGCAGCTGCAAGAGATATGTTTTTTAATGAAACTGGGAAATATATACCTATAATTGCTGATGGTGGCATGGTAAATTCAGGAGATATGATTAAAGCATTAGCTGTGGGTGCAGACGCAGTCATGATAGGCTCACCTATAGCAAGGGCTCAAGAAGCTCCTGGAATGGGATTTCACTGGGGTATGGCTACACCTAATTCAGTTTTGCCGCGAGGCACAAGGATAAGAGTAGGAACGGTCGGAACTCTTAAGGAGATATTAGTAGGCCCTGCTAGATTTGATTATGGTTGTCATAATATAGCAGGAGCTATGGTTTTGTCACTGGCAACTCTTGGAGTTAAAACTATTAGAGAATTACATAACGTAGAGGTTATTGTTGCTCCATCTCTTCTTACCGAGGGAAAAGTCTATCAGAAAGCCCAAAAGCTTGGGATGGGTAAATAATGGCTTCTGAGAAGGATCTCATTGCAGTAATAGATTTTGGCTCACAATATAGTCAACTTATTGCAAGAAGAGTAAGAGAATGTTCTGTATATTCTGAACTTTTCCCCCCTACAATAAGTGCCAAAGAACTTGCTAAGCTCAGCCCAAAAGGGATTATTCTTTCAGGTGGTCCTAATTCTGTTTATGATGAAGATGCTCCAAAAATGGATCCTGAAATATTAAACATGGGTATACCAATTTTAGGTATTTGTTATGGCATGCAACTTATTTCTCAACAACTTGGTGGCCACGTAGAGCAGGGTCAAAAACACGAATACGGAAGAACAAAAATAAAATTTGAAAGTGAAAATTTACTTTTCAAAAATGTTACCAATGAAATTAACGTATGGATGAGTCATGGAGACGAAGTAAAGGTTTTACCAGAAGGCTTCTGTTGTCTTGCTATAACCGAAAACAAAAAACTTGCAAGCGTTTGTTCTCCTGAAAAAAATATATATGCTGTACAGTTTCACCCTGAAGTAGCTCATACAGAACAGGGACAGTTAATAATAAGAAATTTCGTTTTTGATATTTGTAAAGCAAAGCCTACATGGTCTATGGTTACCTTTATACAAGATTCTATATCTAAAATTAAAGAAATGGTTGGCGATCAAAAGGCAATATGTGCACTATCTGGAGGAGTTGATTCCAGTGCTGCTGCTGTTTTGGTTCACAAAGCTATTGGCGACAATCTTACATGCTTTTATGTTGATACAGGTCTTATGAGAAAAAATGAAAATAGAGATATTAAAAGGATATTTGATGAAGAATTCCATTTAAATGTCAAATTTATCGATGCAAGAGAAAGATTTTTATCGAAACTAGAAGGAGTGTCAGATCCAGAGCGTAAAAGAAAAATTATTGGCGAAGAATTTATAAGGACATTCGAAGATGCAATAAAAGGATTGGGTGATTTTGATTGGTTGGTGCAGGGTACTCTTTATCCTGATGTAATAGAGAGTGCTGTTAGCGTTGGTGGCAAAGCAGTAAGAATTAAATCGCACCATAATGTTGCTGGCCTCCCTGAAGACATGAAGTTTAAACTTCTTGAGCCCTTTAGAAATTTATTTAAGGATGAAGTAAGAAATCTTGCTTTGGAGCTTGGTCTTCCTGAAGAAATTGTTTATAGGCATCCCTTTCCTGGACCAGGTCTAGCAATAAGAATTGTAGGTGAGATAACTAGAGAAAAACTAAGAATTTTGAGAGATGCTGATGCAATTGTTCGGGAAGAGATTTTTAATGCCGGATTGTATAGGGATGTATGGCAAGCTTTTGCTGTGCTTTTACCAATAAAAAGCGTAGGAGTTATGGGAGATAGGCGAACTTATTCATATCCGATAGTGTTAAGAATAGTTTCTAGTGACGATGCAATGACAGCAGATTGGGCAAGAATACCTTATGACTTGCTTGATAGAATTGCCCGAAGGATTGTAAACGAGGTAGATGAAGTTAATAGGGTGGTCTATGATATATCCTCTAAACCACCTGCAACAATAGAGTGGGAATAATTTTGGGATATTTTAAAGACAGTGTATAATATAAGAATATTTTTATATAGGGAGTAAAAATTATATGCATGGCTTTATAGGATTTTAAAAGTATGAAGAGGATTATTTTTATTTTTTTTGCTCTGTGTATTCTATTTTCTACTGCGTATGCTCAAGAACAAACGCCAGTTAGCGCATCAAAGATTTTAGATGCAAATATTAAAATTGCTAACGATTTGAAAATTATTGTTGATGGGAAAGAAATCAAAAGTGATGTGCCTCCGGTAATAAGATATGGGTTAATTTACGTTCCAGTAAGATTTGTATCAGAAGCTTTAAAAGCAACTGTAACATGGGATGAACAACACAGAACAGTTAAAGTTTCATTAGGTGATAAAAGTATAGAGTTTTATATTGAAAGTTCTCAAGTAAATGTGAATAATAAAGAAGAAAGAATGTTAGCTCCTGCTTTTATTTATCAGGATAGAACAATGGTTCCATTAGAGATTACAGCACTTAATCTTGGAGCAAGCGTAGAAAAGGGAAATAATACAATAAATATTGGGCTTAATAAAAATCTACAAAATCAGACAAATACTCCTAATAACGTATCTCTTAATATGCCAAATCCTCCAGTAATTGAATATGGAATACCCTTATTGTGGTTAATAGGTGTTTTATTTTTATTTTTTACAATTTTCAAAGAATGGTTAAAAAATAGAAGTTCTTAGAAATAATAAGTTTTTTTATTTTTTATTGTTAAAATTGTATAGGTTATAAATTAATTTTACGAAGGGTGAAATTTGAAGTATGAAGGAAATAGAATTGAGTACAAAAAAATCTACTTTACAAGGATTTGTTAGGGATAGAATAGATCTAGTAATGATAACGTTTTTACTTTTGGTAGCAGCTCCTTTGGTTTATTTTATTGCAAGAAGTACTGTGTGGGCTGCAATAGTACCTGTTGGGGCGGCATGGGCTGGTCTTATTTCTAAGGAATCTCCACAGGAAAAGCTAATTACAATGGGTGGGGTAGCTCAGGGTTTAGGTCTTGTTGTAACTCTTTATGGTTTAGGCCAGGTTATTGGCCCTGCTATTGCTGCCCACAATGTTGAAATGGTAGGATATGGTGTTTCTATCAAAATTGAAGCGACAATTACTGGACTTTTGATATCAGTCATATTGTCAGCTATTTCGGCTAGACTTTCGTAAGATGGCTTCTCCAAAAAGACGTATTACTTTTCTTATGCCATTCATTGACTTTGCTTTTATGTTAGTAATTGTATTTGTTGCGTTGCTGTCTATTGCTTACTTTAAACCGCAAGAAGTTTCTACAAGTAATCTTCAAGAACAACTTCAGCAAAGTCAAGAAATGATTGCGGCTCTTGTAAAAGAAAATAATATGTTAAGAAGCAAAATTCCAGCAAACGAACAAAATGTTTACAAAAATCAGAACCAATTTACTCAGAGTGAAAGACAAAAGCTTTTATCACAAATTGCTCAGCTTGAGGCTAAAGTTTCAGAACTTCAAGCTAAAAACGAAGCACTTCAAAAGGAGTTAAGGGGTAAATTTGGCTCAAGCGAGTATATTGATATAAGAAAATAAAAATTTGGAGGAATATAAAGTATTATAAATTCAAATTTTTTTAAGATTAAAGATATAAAAAGAGGTTTAGTTTTCTTTGCCTTCAAGAAGGTCTTTTTTATTTTATTTTTTTCTGTATTTTTATTTATTTTTCTTTCTGCAAGTAACTTTCTTTTCTTAAATAAGGATGCTTACGCTGATGTAGTAAATTTGTCCCAGGAAATAATTCAAATTTGGGAAAAGAAAGCAAATGATCTTTCATATAGATATTTCTATACATTTTCAAGAGGAAACTTGCCAAAACTAAAATCTCTTTCTGAGGAAGACTCTTTAAAGGCAATGTATATACTAGGGCATGCTCAGGACGTTCCAAAAGAACTTTTTTCTGCTTACGTGAATGCTGAGCAAAGATTAAAAGAGGATTCTATGCCTATTGACGATCCTATTTTTAGTAAAGCTTTAAATGATAAAGTTGAACAAAAACTCTTACATTATCTTGATATTAGAAGTGCTTTAGAAAAGGTTACATATTTTCCAGATCTTTATAATGTTAAAGAGAGAAGCATATACGGTTTGGACTTTTTGCCGCTTCAAGTTAGGATGATAAGATTAACATACTCTCAGATAGAAAGAATGAATAGGGGTGTAGGCCAGGAGCAAAAGTATTATCTTTTGACACTCTTAGATCAAGATCCTCCGCCAGATTTTGATTCTTATAAAACTTTTATTGACGCTTTTTTCAAAAAACTTAGCAAGGTGTATTTGATGTAATGAGAAGAATTATAAATTTAAAAAATTTAAGGATTAATTTTTTTGTCTTGTTTTTGATTTTATTCTCTTTTTGCTCAATTTTGATTTCCCAGAGTTTTGTGTTTGCAGAACCTGAAGATAACATTGTTTTTAGGACTCAAAATGGCATAGTAGTAGTTTTTGGTACTGCTAGTGAGTTGTATTCTTTAGAAGATTCTTATAAAAAAAATGAGAAAAAGATTGATGATGTCTTTGACTGGGTTAAAAAAAATTACCCTACTCTTAAAGTAGAAAGATACAATCTGTATATGTCCTATAAGTTTGGGAAGTGGGGTTTAGATCTTAAACTTAGAGAGGCAGAAGTGATGGGTTTAATCCCTGATATTGAAGGGCTTTCAATTAATGATGCAAGGATAGTCTTAGAAAAAATGGGTTTTGAAATTCTGAATAATTTAGAACAAATTCCTGTAAAAAAGAAAGCAGTCTTTTTGGAGGGAACGTCTTCTAATGACAACATTCACATTTTTTATGAAGGGTTTATATATCAAGAACCGTGAAAATGAACAATAATTCTTATAAAAAAACATATCGTGATTACAGTATTAAGAATGCTCTTTTTGATTTTATTATACTAAAGGAAAGGCTTTATCAACTTCGTCTATTTTTATTTGGGAAAAAAGATAGTTTTTTAACTTCATTTTTCTTCTCTAGATTAAGAAACTTGTCTTTTAGCAAAAATAAAACTTTCTTCGTTGGTATCTTTTTTTTATCAACGTTTTTTGTTTGTTTCTCTAACAACTCCTCTTATGCTAATGAAAGTATAGTTATGGATACAAATAGCGCTAAAAGTGGACAAATTCTCTTGATAGATGGAAAAATTTTTACATATCAGGATAAAAATGCCAAATCAAATGTTACTAAGACTGTAAAACTTGGAAATGAAACAATTGATATCACTTATAAAGATATGCAAAAACCAGGAAATAGTTTTATGGTACCCGTTGGCGTAACTGACAAGGCTCTTGCAGAAGGTGCAAGGATTCCAGTATTAATGGCTGATGGTAAAATTGAATATATCAGCATTCCACGCCAAAGAGAAACTCTTTTTCCAAACAATATATATATACCTGTTGCAAAGGCGGGTCAAATTGGCAATCCTCCAGGAAGACTTGTTTTGGGAGTAGTTCCTATTATAACCAAGAGGTTAAACATTACATGGTCAGATACGGCTGATCAAGGTTTTGTTATAAATTATGATTATTCAGGACAGGTTGGCGGTTCGATATATGACACTACAAATAGACTTCATAAACAAGACTTTTCCTTTTGGGCAAATTTTAACAATACGCACATAAGCGATCAGTATATTCTTGGGAAAGCTGACCCTACAGTAGGATATATTGAACAACACGTACCTATAGAATCTTACAAAGGTGATTTATCAAAGATCGGGAATAACGTGATTACTAATGTATCATCTGATATAAGATTAGATTACAGCAAGGCGAGAGAAAGAAGAACTTTAATTGGTGCCAATTTTGATTGGGATACTAAGAATGCTCATTATGAATGGGGTTATTTTGACAATATTATGTTTACAAAACCTCATTTTGCGTGGAGATGGGATCTTTACAAATCAAAAGACGAATATAATCCAGAATATCTTGGCTTTTATGGAAGGCTGGACAACTTTGATTTTACTTCTCAAAGAGGAAGCGTTAGCAGTTTTTCTTCAAATACCGGTTCATTTACAGGAGGATTTGAAAAAATTGGCGCTATGGTAGAATGGGATAATTTCATTAAAAATACATATTTACGAATTGGAAGTATTCATTTGGACCCTAATGACGACTTTTATATGAGGGCAGATAGACACCTGAACACAAATCTAGAATATGAAACTACTATTGGTAGGCCCGTTATACTTGGAATAGATTCAAATAGATTTGGAGGTTATGCATATTCTTCATACTATACTGTGGGCAGGAACTCCTGGATTAATTTGAGACTTGATCTTGACTATTATTTAGGTAAAAACTGGATTATTCGTTTTAGAGGGCTTGACGATAATCTAAGAACAGGTGGACAAACAGTTAATGCCTTTTGGGAAAGAAGAAATATATACCTTATGAAATATGCAGACGTTTTAAATAAAAAAGATATATTAAATAGGCTTGGTTTGGATTTTGTATTTTCTGAAATTGAATTTTCAAGAAGTGAATCTGGGGCTCCTTTCGATACAAAATACTATATTGGTTTTACAAAAACTATTCCAATACCATATCCCTGGATAAGAATGAGTCAGGGGTTTAGGTTTACTATAGGTCTGGCTTCTACACCAATAGAATTTTATGCGGTAAATCAAAAAAGTGATAATGGAAGTGGTAGAAGTTGGTCATTTGGAGCAACACTAAGTATTATGTCTTTTTGATAATTGTTGAGAGATAATGAAGAAAGAAGGATTGTTAATTGCTATTACAGGTCCTCAAGGGTCAGGGAAAAGTGAAGTCTTAAATTTTTTATCTAGGCTGGGATTTGAAGTATATAGTGCTGATGAAATATCAAAAAAAATTTTTAATGAAAATTTTCAAGATATTTACAATATGTTTAAGAGCTATTTTGATGGTAGGCAAAATTATGATATTCAGAAACTTAGAAGAGAAATTGCTCTAATAATTTCAAAAGATAAATTCATGAAAAAGAAACTTGAAGATTTAATTTGGCCAAAGATAAAAGAGTATTTTAAAAGCATATTAAGAAGAGACAAAATTGTATTTGTTGAAATTCCGTTACTTTTTGAGGCTAATATGGAAGACGATTTTGATATTATATGGATAGTAGATGCTCCTTTTGATGTTAGACTGAATAGATTAGTTAAAAGTAGAGAGTATAGCGAAGAAGAAGCAAAAGTTAGAATGAATATGCAGTGGCCGCCCTCTAAACCGATAGAAAAATGTAAAGTTCCTATTTATTATATTGATGGCAGTCAAGATATAGAAGATGTAAAAAAAAGAGTTTTAGATCTTTTAAACTCTCTTTAGGTGGTGAGCTTCTTCATAAGAAGGAAAAGTTGAATTTAGAATATCAAGATGATATCTGTTCAAAGAATCAATTATGATGTCCTTTATATTTGCGTATTTTCTAACGAATTTTGGAACTCTGTTTGGATTTATACCCAAAAGATCTTGCCATACTAATACCTGGCCATCTACAAATCTCCCAGCGCCTATACCAATAGTTGGAATTTGTAGCTCTTTAGTTACCATTTCGGAAATTTCTTCAGGAACAGCTTCTAAAAGCACACAAAATGCTCCCTGTTCTTCAAGTTCTTTGCTGGCACCGATAATTTTATCGGCATCTTCTTTTGTATTGCCTTGAACCTTAAATCCTCCAAATTTGAGAACGTGTTGTGGGGTTAGACCTAAATGACTCATCACTGGTATTCCCATACTGCTTAATCTTTTGGTGATTTCAGGTATTGGAAATTCAAATCCTTCTATTTTTACTGCATCTGCGCCTGCTTTTATAAGTTTACCAGCATTCTCTATGGCATCTTTTATGTCTATTTGATAAGAAAGAAAAGGCATATCAGCTACGATCATCTTGTTTGGAGCACCCTTTTTTACAGCTTTAAGAAAGATTAGCATTTCGTCGACCGTTACATTAAGGGTATTCTCGTGGCCAAGCATTACCATACCAAGTGAGTCCCCAACGAGTATTATATCTATATCACTCATTGAAACTAAAAGAGCGCTAGTATAATCATAAGCTGTAACCATCGAAAATTTCCTAACGCCCTTTAATTTAATAATATCAGGTGCGTAAAGTTTTTTATCCATTATTTTTCAGATAAAAGCTTGCCACCTTTTGCAATATCATCAGCTTTCAGATCATGAAACAAAATTGTGATAGCCTCAGGTTTGACATTTGCATTTTTTATCAAAGTTTCGGTTATATCTTTTGCAATTTGCTTCTTTTGCTCCTTTGACCTGCCTTCTAATAATTCTATCGTAACGATTGGCATTCTAACTTTCACCCTTTCTTGATTGACATTCAGGGCAAATACCTATAATATCAAGGTTTATAGATTCAACTTTGAAACCCTTTAAATCAAAATTTTTTATGTCAAGATCGTAGCTGTCACTTATATCAACTATTTTTCCGCATTTTGAGCATAAAAGATGTGGATGAACGTTTACATTTGCGTCGTAATGAGCTATTCCTTTGAAATCAATTCTTTTTATTTCCCCATCTCTTTCGAGTTGATCCAGCGTTCTGTAAACAGTACCAAGTCCCATCCTTGGCATTTTCTTTATAGCGTTCTGGTAAATCCATAACGCATCAGGATGTGACTTTGTGCTTTTTAATATGTCTATAATTAACTTCCTCTGAGGCGTCATTCTCATTTTAAGTCACCCTTATTAAATATTTTTAACAGAAAATATTGTAGCATAATTTAAGACTACTTTCTCTTTTCTGATTCGACTTTTTCAAAAGAATTTTGTTCGTTACATTCTGGACACTTTTTTGGTTTACACCTTCCCTCTTTAGTATAACCACATTTTTTACACTTAAAAACTGCCATTTCAATCTCTCCCTTGTTATTAATTAATTTTTATAACTATTTTTAAATATTATAACATTTTGGTAGGTTATTGTAATTAGTTTAATAATTAAATTATTTTTATTTATTAATTCTGAATCTAATAATATGAGATATTTCTTAAATATAAATTTTAAAAACATTAAAAATTTCTTATAATTGATTTTAAGAGAATTCTAAACAAAAATGTTTAAAATTTAGGAAAAATAAGTCAGAATTGAGGTGAAATATGGATCAGACAATGGGCTTAGGCCAAACTTTTTTTGGATTATTTCTAGCATTTGTACTTGGAACATTTATAGGTGTTGAACGTCAGTGGCGTCAGCATCCAGCTGGTTTAAGGACTAATACTCTTGTCGCCCTTGGGGCTGCTATCTTTGTCGACCTTGGACTTCGTATGGGCGGAAGAGTTAATGATATAAGAGTAGTTAGCTATGTGGTTTCTGGAGTTGGATTTCTTGGTGCCGGTGCAATCATGAAGGAAGGAATTAATATAAGAGGTATAAACACTGCTGCTACACTTTGGTGTTCTGCTGCTGTTGGCGCTTGTTCAGGAGCTCAACAATGGATGCCGGCTGTTATGGCTACTTTTTTTATTTTGCTTACCAATACCTTTTTAAGAACGATTGTAGGCACTATTAATAATTTGCCTATGGTAACAGCTAATGATTTTATTATTTCAGTTTGTGCTGGAGTAGAAGTGGACAAAGAGGATAGGGTATTTAACGTTATGAGAAAACTTCTGAGACAATTAGGATATCCTGTGAGAAATATGAGAATAGAATCAACAAAAGAAGGTGAGAGCAAAATAATATTTAATATTTTATCGGGGGATATAAATGAAGAAGATCTAAAAGATCTTTTAGAGAGATTAAAGCACACAAGCTATGTAAAATATGTAAATTGGAGTCAAGGAGCTAAAGATCATTGAAATTTTTTTATGTTTTTATAATATGAATGTATTCAGGATCAATATATATTTTAATTTTTTTGCCAATATTTATTTTATGCTTTTTAATGGAATCTTTTAAAGTTATTGCTTTAAGATGAACGTCACCGCTTAAAAAAATTTTATAAAAAAAATCAACTTGAACTATATCAATAACCTCTAAAGTTATTATGTTTTTTAGATTGTTGTATCTTTCGTCTGATTCGTCTAAAAAGCTAATGTCTTCAGATCTTATTGAAAGAAAAACTTCTTCATTGGCTGAAAGCTTCTCATTCGAAATTATTTCAAATACAATTTGTTTATGTTTGGCTTCAATACAATATAATTCTGGCGAAATTCTTTTTACTGATTTAATTGTTGCAGAAAATAGGTTTTCTATTCCTATAAAATCTGCTACAAAGATAGAGTTTGGTTTTCTAAATATTTGGTTTTTTTCTCCAATTTGAATTAATCTTCCCTCTTTAATTATTCCTACCAAATCTCCTAAAGTAAAGGCTTCAATGTGATCGTGAGTTACATATATTGCGCTTAAAGAGAGTTTTTTTAATATACTTAGAAGTTCATCTCTTAGGTTTTCTCTGGTTCTTGTGTCAAGTGCTGACATAGGTTCATCGAACAAGAACATTTTCGGATTTGTAATTAAAGATCTTGCTAAGGCTACTCTTTGTTTTTCTCCTCCACTTAAGTTGTTAGGATATCTATCTAGAAGATCTTCAATATGAAGCATTTTTATTATTTCTTCTGGATTGATATTAATTTTTTTATATCCTTTTGAAAACTTAAAAGAAGATAAGATGTTTTCTTTAACGTTCCAATGAGGGAAAAGAGCATAATCTTGAAACATAAAGCCTATTTCCCTTTTTTCTATAGGCAATATGCTTATATCTTTATTTTCAAGATAAAGCTCCCCTTTATCGGGGAGATGAAAGCCTGCAATGGATTCTAATAAAAGAGTCTTGCCTGAACCACTTGGTCCTAGAATTGCAAGAATTTGACCTTTATTTAGTTCAAATGAAATGTTGTCTAGAATAAAATTTCCTACTTTTACTTTAAGGTTTTTAACTTTAAAAAAACTCACTTTAATTTATGCCCTTTTCTATTAAAATCTGTTAGATATCGAAATATGATGAAAGTTGAAATTGTAATAATTAATAGCAATACTGCTGCGGCAGAAGATTGTTTTAGCCCTCCTGTAAGAAATAGTTCATATATTTTTACTGGTGCTGTTTCTGGATAGTAGGCTAAAATTATAACAGCTCCGAATTCGGCAATAGATCTTGCATAAGTAAGAACCATTCCACTTAAAATAGACCTAAAAGCAAGAGGAAGAGATATGTGAAAGAAAACCTGTCTATTTGTAGCACCCAATGTTCTTGCAGCTTTTTCTATTCTAATATCGACGTTCTCAAATCCCAGCCTAGCAGAGTTTATCATATATGGTAAACTTACAAAGAGCATTCCAACAATTATTCCAAATATAGTTCCCCAAAAACTGATTCCAAAACGTTCGGTTATATGACCAATGGGACCTGACCTGCCAAAAACGAATAAAAGTGCGATGCCTGCCACTGTATGTGGGACAGCAAGAGGAAGGTTTACAATAGCTTCAACAATTGATTTATATGGAAATTCAATTCTAGCTAGAATGTATGACAGAGGAGTTCCAAATATGACTGCAATAATTGAAGTGATGAGTGAAGCCTCTATGCTTAAAAGAATTGAATTGGTAATATCAGGCATCTGAGCAGCTTTTATAATCATGTCAATTGGTTGTTCTAACAACATTTCAATAAGTGGTAGAACAATGAAGCCTAAAATTATCATCGAAAATAACCAAAAAGTTAAAAGTAACCAATTAAAATGAAATCTCTTGCTGTCCACCTTGTTTTTCATTTTTATTGCTTTGGCCACTCGCTTACAAAATTTTTGAGTTCTGCTGGAACTTTATCAACATTATTTGCATATGGTTTTTCTAAAACACCAAAACCATTCTTCTTCATTATTGATTGTCCATCTGGCCCAAGCAAGAATTCTACGAATTTTATAGCCCATTCGGTATTTTTAGAGTTATTTGGTATTGTTATTGCATAGATAATTGGCTTTCCGGATAGTTCACCATTTTTTGTATCTACTACTGCTTCTTTATAAAAGTTAGCATATTTTGGATCGCTTAGGTTTATTTGCGCTGGTAAGTCTAAATATTTCAAGTGATGTTGTAGTGCATCGGATTTATAGATGGCAAGGTAGTCAATCTGACCAGCTTCAAGAGAGCTGAGTAACTCTGTTTCTGTATCTCTGATATTTTTTTCTGGTGCGTTTGCGAGAATTTTTTCATAAATTGTTGGATCTTTATAATATTTCTCTGCTAATTTTAACATTTGAAGTGTTTGATACCCCGAAGGATCAGTATTAGGATTGGATCTGCCAATTTGAACTCCTTTTTCCGATAGAATCTTGTACCAATTAGTTGAATTTATTTCGTTTGCATATTTGCTTTTATCGGTATATACAAAAGTAATAGAGTTATTTACGAAACCTATATACCAATCCGTATATTTTGTTTGCCCATTTTCTCCAAACATATACTTGGGAATTACGTTGTAGTCAGCAACTGCAATTATATCACCAGGTTGATGCAACTCAGTTACTTGTTTGACCATTTTTACACTTCCACCAAATTGGGATTCTATTGTTACATTAGGGTATTTTTTTTCAAACTCACCTATAACTTCTTTAAACGGTTTGGCTAAAGTCCCAGCTCCATAAAGATATAATTTTACTTTTTCTGTTTGTTGATTTCCCCCCTTATTAGAAGCTGCACATCCTGCAACAAAAATTAAGGCTGCAATTAATATTACAATACCAATTATTCCCCTTTTCAAATTTTTTATCTTCCCTTCTTATTTAAAGTTAAAGAAATAATGCTTTTAATTAAATTAGTTATATTTTGCACAAATAATTTCTAAATCTCTCAAAATTTTTAAATTATTTTGAGATATCTAAAGCTGTTCAGAAGAAGGGGGAAGACAAGAAAGCCTGAAACAAAAGCGTTAAAGATGAAAGATTAAACACACCCACACAACCTCCTTTCCAAATGGGGGGCTGCTCAGTTTCCCGAACAACCGTTAAGTGGTTCTTTACCATAGCCCTAAAGCTTTAGGTCAAAAGAACTCGGAGTATTGATAATTATATAATAAATTAAATATTATGTAAATTTTATTCTATATTTATTAAATATTTTTTTAAATTGAAAAAAGAAACCCTACCAAATTTTTAAGTAGGGTTTCAAGTTTAAAAAAGTTAAAAATAGCTTTAGAATTTTATAGGTCTTATAAAAGCACTTTTGCCAGCATATTTTGCGTATTTTCCAAGCTCTTCTTCAATTCTTACCAACTGGTTATATTTCTCGACCCTCTCACCCCTAGCAGGTGCACCTGTCTTTAAGTGACCGGCACTAATTGCCACAGTTAAATCAGCGATAAAACTGTCGGTAGTTTCACCGCTTCTATGAGATACAAATGTGCCCCACTTCGAATTTTGAGCATATCTTACAGTATCAAGAGTTTCTGAGAGAGTTCCTATCTGATTTAATTTAATCAAGACTGAGTTTGCAATATTTTCAGAAATGCCTCTCTTTACTATTTCTAGATTTGTTACGAATATATCGTCACCAACAAGTTCTATTTTATCACCTAAAGTTTTATTTAATATTTTCCAGGAATCCCAGTCATATTCGGCAAGGCCATCTTCTAACAATACAAGTGGAAAATTGTTAACAATTTTTTCGTAGTATTTTACCATTTTGGCTGGTTCTAACTCTTTTTTCTCGCGCCTTAGAATGTATTTGCCCTCTTTGTAGAATTCGCTTGAGGCTGGATCGAGGGCAAAGCCTACTTGTTCTCCAACTTTTAGACCTGCGTTTTCTATTGCTTTGCTCATCAACTCGAAGGGTTCCTCGTTTGATTTCACCAGAGGAGCGAAGCCTCCTTCGTCACCTACCCCCACGCTATAGCCTTTTTCTTTTAGTAGGCCTTTAAGTGCTTGATAAATTTCACTGCACCACTCATAGGCTTCTTTGAAAGAATTGGCTCCGTACGGTGCAATCATAAACTCTTGAAAGTCAGCACCTTGCCAATTTGCATGTACACCGCCGTTCATAATATTCATACATGGTACAGGTAATAAATTTGCATTTGGGCCTCCCAAATATTGATAAAGCGGGAGATCAGAGAAATAACTTGCTGCCCTTGCAACTGCAAGAGAAACACCAAGAATAGCGTTTGCACCTAATTTGGCTTTGTTTGGAGTTCCATCGAGCTCTATCATAATAGAGTCTATTTGTCTTTGTTTTGTAACGTCTAAACCGATTAATTTTGGAGCAATTATTTCATTTACGTTGTTGACTGCTTTTAAAACTCCCTTTCCAAAAAATCTATTTTTATCGTTATCTCTTAATTCAATTGCTTCTTTTGATCCAGTTGAAGCACCTGATGGAACTCCTGCCCGAGCTGTTATACCACATTCTAATAAGCAGTCGACTTCTATAGTAGGGTTGCCTCTAGAATCTAATATTTCTCTTGCTTTGATCGATGCTATCCCCTGTTGCATTTTATCCCTCCTAAAAAGATATTTTTTATTAGTATGAAACTACAAAATTTTAATGTCAAGCAAGCAATAATTTTTATTTTTAGCAATATTATATAACAAGCAAGAATAAGTTATGTATAACTTTGGATAAATTAATACAATATTTTGTATTTAATAAAAATTATTTGACATAAATATTTTTATGTTATAAAATTTTTTGTATAAAAAGGATATTTGTTGAGAAAGGAGTGTTAACCTTGATATGATTTTAATCTCTTAGGAAAGTTTAGTACATATTAGTTAATTTTTAAATGTAATAAAATTTTTTAAATGTTATACAATTATTTATAGTAATTTGTTTTTTGTATTTTATGAAAATAAGTTTTGTAAAATTGGCTTTTAGTAATGGCAAAGGAGATTTTTATGAATATCTCTAAAAAAGAAATTGAAAATGCTAGAGAAACTTTGCAAGGCGTTGCATACAAGACAGATCTTAGCTATAGCAATACACTATCTGGTATGACTGGTAATAGTGTTTATCTAAAGATGGAAAATTATCAACGTACTGGATCTTTTAAACTTAGGGGGGCATACAATAAAATTTTTAATTTAACCGAGAAAGAAAAGAAGGCGGGAGTAGTAGCTTCTTCTGCAGGAAATCATGCACAAGGGGTAGCTTTAAGTGCGACGCTACTAAACGTTAAATCATTTATAGTAATGCCATCAAAGGCTTCTATTGTTAAAGTAAAAGCTACAAAAAGCTATGGTGCAAATGTAATTTTGCATGGAAACAACTTTGATGAGGCTAATGAAGCTGCAAGAAAATTACAAGCTGAAAAAAATTTAGTTTTTGTTCACCCTTATGACGACCTTGACGTAATCAGAGGGCAGGGTACTATTGGTTTGGAGATATTAGAAGATATGCCTGATGTAGACGTAATTGTTGTTCCTGTAGGAGGAGGAGGTCTTATTTCAGGTATAGCAGTCGCGGTCAAAGAGATTAAACCAAATGTTAAGATTATCGGCGTAGAAGCTAAAAATATGCCTTCTATGAAGGAAGCTCTCCTAACAGGAATCCCATCCTTTTACAAGGGTTTCCCCACTATTGCTGATGGGATAGCTGTTGGTAAGCCTGGTGAAATAACCTTTGAGATTATTAAAAAATATGTTGATGACATTGTTTTAGTAGATGAAGATGAAATTGCTGATGCAATTATTATTTTGATGGAAAGAATTAAGACTATTTCTGAAGGCGCTGGAGCTACCTCAGTTGCGGCATTGTTGTATAGATTGAGGGACTATTCTAACAAGAAGATTGTTGCTGTTGTAAGTGGAGGGAATATTGATATCAATATGGTTTCTCGCATCATAAACAAAGGTCTTGTGAAGTCTTTTAGAAAAGCTAGTTTCAAGGTTGTTCTTCCTGATAGGCCAGGATCTTTGTGGAGATTGTTGCAACTGATCGCTGAGTCTGGAGCTAATGTTTTGTCTATATTACACAACAGAGAAAGAGGAGACATAAATTTAGATAGTGCGGAAGTGATTATTGATCTTGAGGTATTCGATAGAGATCATATCTATGAAATTAAATCTCTCTTAGAAAATCATCAATATGAAGTTAAACTAATTTAGTGATAATTGGAGGCTCAATATCATGGAAAAAGAAAAACTAAGTCGTGGATTAAAAGCAAGACATATCGAACTAATTGCTTTGGGCGGAACTATTGGTGTTGGATTGTTTATGGGTTCTGCTAGCACAATACAGACTACTGGTCCATCGGTAATATTGGCCTATATGTTGGTAGGCTTAATAGTAATGTTTGTAATGAGATCCATGGGGGAAATGCTATATAGTGAGCCAGTTACAGGATCGTTTGCTACTTATGCATATAAATATATTGGACATTGGGCAGGATATCTTACTGCATGGTCTTATTGGTTTGAATGGGTGGCTGTCGCAATGTCTGAAGTAACAGCCGTGGGCATTTATATGAACTTTTGGTTTCCTAATATGCCGCACTGGATTCCGGGATTTATAGCATTATTTATTCTTGGTATAGCAAATTTGACTGCAGTTAAGTATTATGGTGAATTTGAATTCTGGTTTGCTTCTATAAAAGTGGTAACAATAATCTTAATGCTTCTTCTCGGCATAGGAATAATATTTTTTGGTTTTGGTAATTCTGGAGTACCTATGGGATTTGGAAACCTTTTTAATCATGGTGGATTTTTTCCACACGGATGGGTTGGTTTTTTGTTTGCACTTTGTATAGTTACGGCTGCATATCAAGGTGTTGAGCTCGTAGGTATAACTGCAGGAGAGGCTCAAGATCCGAAAAAAACCCTAGTAAGAGCTACAAAGAATGTAACGTGGCGAATTCTTATATTTTATATTGGAGCTATTTTGGTTATTGTTACAGTTTTCCCATGGAATCAAGTTGGTTTGAATGGAAGCCCATTTGTACTAGCTTTTTCAAAAGTTGGTATTACTGCTGCAGCAAGCATCATTAATTTTGTAGTTGTGACAGCAGCACTTTCCGGTTGCAATTGTGGAATATATTCAGCAAGTCGAATGATTTATACTTTATCAGAAAACAACCAAGCGCCGAAATTTTTAAGCAAAGTAACTAAACTTGGAGTACCGTTTAATGCAATTGTAATTACATTAGCAATAATGTTTTTAGGTGTTTTATTTAACTATATTACGCCTAATTCTAAGTTATTTGTTTACATTTATAGCGCTAGCGTCTTTCCAGGCATGATTCCATGGTTTGTTTTGGCTATTAGCCAATTCAGGTTTAGAAAGAAATTAGGCAGTGAAATCAATAATCATCCCTTTAAATCTATTTTGTTTCCTGTTAGCAACTACATAACAATTATCTTTCTTTGTGCAGTTCTTGTAGGAATGTGTTTTAACCCAGATACAAAATTATCTTTATTATGTGGGATAGTTTTTATGTCTGTAATCATGGGATTCTATTTCGCTTTGGGACTTAAAGGAAAAGCTGTAGTTTCATCTGGTCCTGTTGAAGCTGATGAGGCTTAAAATATTTTTTAGATTTTTTTGAGGAGATAACCATGGAAAGCGTATTTGATATTATTGGCCCAATTATGATTGGGCCCTCAAGCTCTCACACTGCAGGTGCTTTGAAGTTGGCAAGCATGGCAAGGTCTATTTTAGGTGAAACTCCAAACAAAGTTCGCGTCCACCTTTATGGATCTTTTGCAAAAACATATAGAGGACATGGTAGTGATAGAGCTATTGCTGCAGGCTTTTTGGGTTTTAATACTGAAGATGAAAGAATTCCTAATGCTATTGATATTGCAACTGAAATGGGAGTAGAAATTGAGTTTCTTCCTTCAAATATTTCTGTGGATCATCCAAATACCCTAGAGTTTGAAATGACTGGTAAATCAGGATTAAAGATTGTAGTTCAAGGAATTTCTATAGGAGGAGGCAACATCGTAGTTAAGAAAATTGATAATTATGAAGTAAATTTAACTGGAAACTATGAGACTTTAATTACTTGTCATAAAGATCATCCGGGCATAATTGCCAAAATAACTCAAATTATATCCAGTAAAAATATAAATATTGCATACATGTATGTTTCTAGATTAGAAAAAGGCAAGGACGCTATGATGACAATTGAAACAGATGATTATATTACGCCAGATATTTATAGTGCTTTACTAAAATCTCCTGATTTAAACTTTGTAAAGATAATACATAAGACATAAAGGCAGGTGAATAGCGTGACTTCTTTTTCTACAATATCAGAACTTGTTTCAATGGCAGAAGAAAATTGTTCTAGCATTTCCGAAATAGTTTTGTCTTGTGAAGCCCAAAAAATGCAAAATAGCAGGAAAGAAATAATTGAAGCAATGAACCAAAGATTAACTGTTATGAAAAAATCGATAGAAAAAGGCAGGAAAAATTATAGCTATTCAGTAAGCAAAATGGTGGGTATGAATGCAGCAAAGTTTGATAACTTTATGAACAAAAATTCTATTTTAGGAAAAATAGTTGAAAAAGCGATATGCTATGCTCTGTCGGTAAGTGAAGTAAACGCATGCATGGGTTTAGTAGTAGCTTGTCCTACTGCTGGGTCTTGTGGAATTTTGCCAGGAGCTGTTTTGTCTGTGTCAGAGGAAATGAATGTGCCTGATGAAAAAATTGTTTTAAGTTTGTTTACTGCTGCTGGTATTGGTATGGTAATAGGAAAAAATGCAACGCTATCAGGAGCAGTTGGAGGTTGTCAGGCTGAATGCGGTTCAGCTTCTGCTATGGCTGCTGCTGCTGTTTTGGAGTTGCTAGGTGGAACTCCAAGCCAAATTGGTCACGCTGTTGCATTAGCCTTGAAAAACTATCTTGGACTTGTTTGTGATCCAGTAGCCGGTTTGGTTGAGGTACCCTGTGTTAAAAGAAATGCCTTTGCTGCAGTACATGCACTAGTAGCTGCTGAGCTAGCTTTGGCAGGCATCGAAAGCGTTATTCCACCTGATGAAGTTATACTTGCTTCTTACGAAATAGGACGTTTGATGCCAAAAAGCTTAAAAGAAACGTCAGAAGCAGGATTAGCTACGACTTCTACTGGTAGAAAAGTAGAGTCTATGATCAACAATTTGTGAGGTAAATGATGTTGATTTGATGAGATTGAATAACTAATGTTTGTTAGATTTAAATAAATAATACTTAAAATAAAGGGGTTGAAAATTTTGTCAAAATTAAAAGTGATTTCTACTAAAGATGCGCCAACTGCTGTTGGTCCTTATTCTCAAGCAATAATCGCTAATGGATTTGTTTTTGTTTCTGGTCAGCTGGGGATAGATCCAAAAACAGGAAGTTTTGCTGGCGAAGATACTAAATCACAGTTCGATCAAGCCTTAAAGAATTTGAGATCTGTATTAAGTTCTGTTAATCTTACATTAGATAATGTAGTAAAAACAACAGTTTTTTTGACTGACATAAATGAATTTGCTTTAATAAATGAAGTGTATGCTAATTATTTTAAAAATATTCTGCCTGCAAGATCTGCTATTGAGGTTTCTAAATTACCAAAGGGAGGACGAGTAGAGATCGAAGCTATAGCAAGTTTTGAATCATGAAAAGTTTGAGAATCTTTAAAATTTAACATTGGATGTATGTGAAAGGAGATAATTATGTCATCTCAAGATTTTTCAACCTGGAAACAAGAGTATGAAAGGTTGTCAAAAGGCAATAAAATAGCATCTCAATATTTTTCTTTTTTTAGTGATGATTATAGGTTAAACGTTACGCCCCAAGAGGCGATAATTGATAGTGATGCTTTTGATTTGCTTATAAAAAAAGGGCAAAAACAGGTAAGAATTATTAAAAAAGACGACAACCTATTTTTTAAAATTTATTCTTTTTGCAAAATACCCTTGTACGAAGTATTGCCGATTTTAAAAAATCTAGGATTAAATGCTGTATATGGGAATTTCTATGAAATAGTGGCAAACGACAAAAAAATTCTTATCCAAAGATACAATATAGAGGACATTAGTGCTGAGATCGAAAAAAATGCATCAATAGTTCAGGAAAATTTTATAGCCATAATTAATAATGTGGTGGAAAATGATGAGCTAAACACACTTGCTACGAAGGAATTTATGAATTTTAAACAAATTGATCTATTAAGAACGATTTGTAATTATTTAATGCAAATAGATTTCAATATTAAAAGAAAATCTTTATACACAGCTTTGGTAAAATATTCAAATATATCTAGACTCTTTATTGAATTGTTTGATCAAAAATTTAATCCAAATATTGAAAAGGGCGCAAGAAAAACAGTTGAAATTTCAAATCAAATTAATAATTTACTCGAAGGTATAAATAACATCCAAGAATACAAAATTCTAGTAGCAATTATGAATATAATTGATTCAACACTTAGAACAAACTTTTATAAAGACAAGCTTTATCATTATATTTCACTTAAAATAGATTCATCAAAAATTATTAAGATGCCTTTGCCAAGACCTATGTATGAGATATATGTACACTCTTATTTGATGGAAGGTTGTCATTTAAGGGGTGGAAAAGTTGCTAGAGGTGGCATTAGATGGAGTGATAGAAAGGATGACTTCAGGCTTGAAATTTTGGAATTGATGAAAACTCAGATGGTAAAAAATGCTGTAATTGTCCCTGTTGGTTCAAAGGGTGGATTTATAATTAAGCAGCCAAACGGTGATGTACAAGAAAAAGCTATAGAATCTTATAAAACTTTGATTAGAGGCATGTTAGATGTTACCGACAATTATTCAGTGTCAAATGAAAAATTAAGGCCAGTTAATGTAGTTTGCTATGACGATTTTGATCCATATCTAGTTGTTGCTGCAGATAAGGGTACTGCTAAATTTTCTGATATTGCAAATGAAATTGTACAAGAAGAATATAAATTTTGGCTTAAAGACGCGTTTGCTTCAGGTGGAAAATATGGTTATGACCACAAAGAATTGGGCATTACTTCAAAAGGTGCTTTAGTTTGTGTTAAGAGGCATTTTAGAGAACTTGGAATAAATTTGGATAACACCTCTATATCTGTGGTTGGCGTAGGGGATATGAGTGGTGACGTGTTTGGTAATGCTATGATAGAGTTAAAAAATATTTGTTTAAAGGCTGCTTTTAACGGTAAAGAGATATTTGTCGATCCCAATCCAGATATTGAAATTTCTTATAAAGAAAGAAAAAGGCTGTTTGATAATTCTCTAACCTGGAGTCACTACAACAAAGAACTTCTTTCAAAGGGCGGATTTGTATGTGCAAGAGATGAGCGCTCAATACCACTGAGTCAAGAAGTAAAGATGTTTTTAGGAACTGAAAAAGACAGCGTTTCTTCGGATGAACTTGTTAAGTTGATATTGAGAGCAAAGGTAGATCTCTTGTGGATGGGCGGCATTGGTACTTATGTGAAGGCTAGCTCTGAAACACATGAAGATGTTGGAGATAAAACGAATGATAATGTAAGGATAAATGCAAATGAAGTAAGGGCGATGGTTGTAGGAGAAGGCGCTAATTTGGGCTTTACACAGAAGGCTAGAGTTGAATATGCCTTGCTAGGCGGAAAAATAAATACGGACTCACTAGACAACTCTGCAGGAGTAGATTTATCAGATCAAGAAGTAAATCTTAAAATTTTGCTTAACGATCTGATGGAGTCAAAAGTCGTAAAAGATTTAAACGAAAGAAATAAGATTTTAAAAAAGTTAACGCCTGAGGTAGTTCAAAGAGTACTTGATCATAACTATATGCAAAGTTTGGCAGTGTCTTTAGATGAAATAAGATCAAAAAATGAACCAGAAGTATTTTTTGAACTAGTAGAATTTCTGAAAAATGAAAATTTGTTTAATGAAACTGAGTATACTTTCCCTAATAAGAAAACACTAGCTGCAAGAGTTGATTCACACATTGGATATACAAAACCAGAACTTTCTATTATGCTATCCTTTTTGAAAATGTATGTATATACAAGCCTTTTGAAGGAAGTAAATTTTGACAAACACTTGATTGATAAGTATGTTTTGTTGTATTTTGCACCTTCAACAAGACAAGTATACAAGGATTATATAGAGAAACATTTATTGAAAAAAGAAATAGCTTCAACTTATATTACAAATCTTGTAGTTAATAGTAATGGAGTAGGAGCAATAGCAAAAATAAATATGCTGACTGGATTTTCTTATACAAGCATTATAAAAACTCTAATCTTTATTTATGATCTTCTTGATGTGCAAAATATTAGGAATGAAATCTTTTTGTACGAAAATAAAGTTGATCAAACTTTGATTTATCAAACAATAATTGATATTTTTTACGCAATAGAGCGCTTTGCTACAAATCAAATATATCTATTTGGCGATTCAATAATAGAGTACGTGTACAAACAAGAGATGTTAAATTATTTAGAGTATTATAAAGAAAACACAATAAAGGATGGAATATTTAAATCAAAATTTGAAAGCAAAGTGAAAGAATTATCTAGGTACTTTTCTAAGGAACTTTCAGAAAAAATCGCATATAACTATTTTATTGATGACTTTATTTTGGCTTATTATATAACAAGAAAAACAGATAAAAACTTCATACTTACAATAGAAACAATTGAAAAGATAAGTGAAAAATTTGGCATTCAAAAAACAATTGATTATATTAATTCCATCAGAGTAGTAAACGAATGGGATAGATTTGCACAATTTTCCATGATTAAGAAATATGTTTTCTTTATTGTGAAATTAACAATAAAGATACTTAGCGATTTTAATGGAAACGTGGATGCTTTTGTTGCTGCAAAGAAGCAAATATTTGAAGATTATAATGAAAGACTGAATACCACATCAAAACTTTCTGCTAACAACTTGCACCCTGTTTTGTTATTATATGATAAATTAGAAGAGCTTTTGTAAGAATGTAGCTTAATTCTCTGAACGATTGGATATTATTAGGTTTTTGGGTTATATTTATATTTTGTAGAGCTTTTTAGGGGGGAGGGGCTATTTTTAAAACATTAGTAAAGAAATTTTTAAAAAATATATTGAGAGGTTGTAATGAACAAAACAGACATTATTTTACAGATTTTAAAAGATTCTGTTAAACCTGCATTGGGGTGTACAGAGCCTGGGGCAGTGGCATATGCTGTGTCGAGGGCAAAAGAGATACTTGATGAAGATATTTCTAAATTAACTATATCTGTAGACAAAAACATTTTAAAAAATGGTATGTTTGTAGCTATTCCTGGTACTAAAGAAAAGGGCATATCATTTGCTGCTGCTTTATCTTTGGTTTGCGGCAAATCTCAATATGGTTTAGAGGCTTTAAAAGATGTTAGCGATTTAGATATAAATAAAGCCAAAGAACTTTTAAAAAATGGTTTTGTTAATTTGGAACTTAATAAGACAATTGAAGGATTATATGTGAAGGTTGAAGCTCAAGGAAAATTACATAAATCAACAGTGGTTATAAGAAATAATCATGACAATATTGTTTTTGAAAGCAAGGATAATATTATTATTAGGTCAACTTTACCTGACTATGAAAGTTCTTCTGAAAACAGTGATTTTAAAAAGATAAAAGGTTTTTCTATATCTGAATTATTAGACTTTGCAAAGGATGTTGAAATAGAAAAAATTGAATTTATAAATGACGGGATAGAGATGAATAAGAAAATTGCATACTCCGGGCTTCAAGAGGATGTAGGAGTTGGTATAGGAAAATTCGTAAGATCGAAAGCTGATAATGTTGAATCTTTGGCTGTTGCTTTGACTGTATCGGCATCAGAAGCAAGAATGTCTGGATATCCTCTACCTGTTATGAGTAGCGCTGGTTCAGGAAACCATGGCCTGGTGGCAATAATACCTATAGCAATCATTGGAGAAAAAAGTGGATTTAATAAAGAGGAAGTTATCAGGGCTGTGACACTAAGTCATTTACTTACTTCTTATGTAAAATCTTATACAGGCGTTCTTTCTCCCTTATGTGGCTGCGGGATAGCTGCTGGTGTGGGATGTAGTGCAGGACTTACTTTTCTAAGAGAGAAAAATAATAAAAAGGTTGAGTACTCAATAAAAAATGTTATATCAGGCTTGTCAGGAATGATATGTGATGGTGCTAAAATTGGGTGTGCCTATAAGTTATATCTTTCTTCGTTGTCTGCTATTGAAGCTTCAAATATGGCATTAAACGGCATTGTGATACCTTCTGATAACGGAATTTTGGCAGAAAGTGCTCAAGATTCTATAAAAAATCTCGGTAGAATTTCTGCTGAAGGAATGAAAGACACTGACAACACAATACTAGATATAATGATGAAAAAAGATACTAATCAAGTTTAAAAATTTGTAATCTTGGTAAATTTTGAAATATAATATTTTAAAGTCTTTAAAAAAATTGGAGGTTCGATGTCTATTGATGAGAGAAAAGTAATTTTTGATAACTTAATAAATATAGCTGATTCTATCTGCGAGATGTTTGGGAAGAATTGCGAAGTAGCTGTTCACGATCTTAGGACCCCTGAAAGATCTCTTATACATATAGCAGGAGATATAACTCACAGGCAGACTGGGGCTCCTATAACTGACCTTGTATTGAAGGTATTAAAGAAAAGCAAGGATAAAGCAAAGGATATGGTAGGGTATAAAAGCGTTACGAAAGATGGAAGAATATTAAGATCCACTACAAGCTTTATAAGGGACAAAAAAGGCAAAATTATTGGAGCTTTTTGTGTAAATTTTGATGTGACTGAATTTATAGGTACCTATAATGTCTTTAAGGATCTTTTAGAGAAGGGTTCTGAATATGATAAGAACGAAACATTTGCAAAGAATTTAAATGAAACGATTGAAACGCTTACACAAGAAGCAATTTTGTTTTTTGGAAAGCAGCCATCTAGTTTTTCACCTGAAGAGAAAATAAAATTTGTTTCTTATCTTGATGAAAAGGGAGCATTTCTCATAAAGGGTTCAGTTGAATATGTGGCATCTATTCTTGGACTATCTAAGTTTACGGTTTATAGCTATTTACAAAAAGTTCGTAGCAGTTCTAATTCCAATGATGACTAAATTCTATTTTTATGGAATTTAATTTAGAAGATATTTATAAAAAAATTCAATATAACGAAATAGATTTAAAAAGGGCTTTAAATTATTTTGACATCCGAAAGAAAGATTTAGACACATTAAGAAATGCTTTAGACATAATAAAAGATGTACCTGTTGAATTTTTCGATCAGTTTTATGATCACCTGTTGCAGTTTCCTGAAATAGCCAATATTTTGAACAAGGATAAAGATTTAATAGAAAATTTAAAGCTAAAGCAGAAATTTTATTTTACTAATATGTTGAAAGCAAATTTTGACATAAACTACATAAAAGAGAAGATCAAAGTAGGTATGGTTCACTATTTGTTGGGGGTTAAAGAAGATTATTATATTGGTGCATATTCAGAATATTTTTACACACTTAAAAAGTATGTGAATCAATTTTTGGATAGACAGCATGCTATAGAGTTCAATCATTCTCTGGCAAAGGTTATACTATTAGATATAAATTTGACTATAAAATTTTATTTTTTTATAAAGGAAGAACAGGAAATATTCCTTAGGAACCTTTCCGAGAAAGATCCTTTAACTGGAATATACAACAGAAGGAAATTTCAAGAGATCTGTGAGCACAGTATTTCTGAGTCTGATAGGTATAAAAAAGAGCTTTCTTTTATATTTTTCGATATTGACAATTTTAAAATGGTAAACGACACATTTGGACATAACATAGGGGATGTGGTTCTAAAAGAGATTGCAAATATTGTTAAGCGTGAAATTAGAAAATCTGATTATTTTGCAAGATGGGGTGGAGAAGAATTCATATTAATTCTTCCTGAGACAAATATCAATAGTGCACTAACGGTTGCTGAGAAAATTAGAAAGTCAATTGAGGTTTATGAATTTCCTGCTGTAGGGCGTGTCACAGTTAGTATAGGCGTTGCAAGCCGCAAGTTTAGCGAGGACTATTCAGATCTTTTTAAAAGGCTTGACGATGCAGTATATAGGGCAAAATCTCTGGGAAAAAATACAGTTGTAGCTAATTAGCTCTAAGAAATTCTTAATATTACAAATTTAAAATTCTAAAATCTAATGTATAAACTGTTTTTAAAATTTCAAAAATCTGATATATTTAAAATCTATGTTAATTAAAACTGTAAATTTTAGAAAATTGAGGTTGTTTTGATGAAGCAATTTAACAAAGAGTTTCTTAGAGATACCTGGGATATAATTAAGCCATATTGGCAATCAGAAGAAAAGAAGATTGCGTGGCTTCTTTTAATAATAATAATCTTTTTAAATTTATTTTTAGTTTTCATAAACGTTCTTATAAATTTATGGTATAACGAATTTTATAATGCCCTTCAAGAACTGAACGCTCAAGCTTTCTGGGTAGCTATTATTCAATTTTGTATACTGGCTTTTTTTTATATTGTAGCTGCAGTATATTCTTTATATTTAAATCAAATGCTTCAGATCAAATGGAGAAAGTGGCTTACTGATAAATTTTTAAAAAAATGGCTGGATAAAAAGATTTATTATCATCTACAGGTTTTCAATAATTCTACCGATAATCCAGATCAACGTATTAGTGAAGATTTAAATTTGTTTGTTTCTCAAACGCTAAATTTATCTTTAGGACTACTTAATTCTGTTGTTACTCTTGCATCATTTGTTGGAATATTGTGGGCAATATCTGGGCCACTTTCTTTTGGAATTTTTGGATATGAAGTTGTTGTACCTGGTTATATGGTTTGGGCAGCTATTTTTTATGCTATTTTTGGTACTTGGATAACTGCTGTAATTGGGAAGCCTCTGATAGATTTGAACTTTAAACAACAAATGTACGAAGCGAATTTCAGATTCAGTATGGTTCGAATTCGTGAGAATAGCGAAAGCGTGGCACTTTATGGCGGGGAAAAAAGGGAACACAAACATCTTATGACGAACTTTTTTGACGTATTTGAAAACTACTGGAAAATAATGGTTAGGCAAAAGATGCTTGGTTGGTTTACTTCTGGATATAATCAAATAGCGATAATCTTTCCAATACTTGTAGCGTCTCCAAGATTTTTTGCTAGAGAGATTCAATTAGGTGCACTTATGCAGATTGCACAGGCATTTGGGCAGGTTCAGTCTTCCTTGTCTTATATAGTAAACAGTTATCCATCTCTTGCTAATTGGCATGCAGTTGCTGATAGGTTAAGGACATTTGAACATAATATTAGCTTTATTGAAGAACTCCAACAAAAAAATAATAGAATATTAATCAAAGAATCAGAAAATCTTAGGGTAGAAAATCTTTCTATACTTTTGCCTGACAACAAAACTCCATTAATAAATCAACTAAATTTATCATTAAATAGATCTGAACGGCTCCTTATAGTTGGTAGTTCTGGTATAGGAAAAAGTACGTTAATAAGAACTTTAGCTGGGTTGTGGCCATTTGGAGAAGGAAAAATTTTTCTTCCGCCAAAAGATAAGCTTCTTTTTCTGCCCCAAAAGCCGTATTTGCCTATAGGTTCTTTAAGGGATGTCTTGATATATCCAAATGGCGATCCAGATGTTAGTGATGATAAAATAAAGGATCTGCTTATAAGTTTAAATTTAAAACATTTGATAAATCATATATCAGAAGTTAATATGTGGTCGCAAATTCTTTCACTTGGTGAACAACAATATCTTGCATTCGGAAGGATTTTTTTGCAAAAACCCGAATGGGTTTTTATGGATGAAGCCACAAGCGCTCTTGATGAAAAATCTGAAAGGATGTTGTATGATAAGCTGAAAAATGAGTTGTCCAATAGCGCTGTGATTAGCGTGGGTCATAGGTCAAGTTTGCTATCATATCATGAAAAGAAATTAATAATTTTGGGCGCGGGCAAATGGAGTCTTGAAAGAATAAGTTATATAAATTCTGAAAAATCTTTTATAAGTTAATAATTTTTAATTTCTTCTTTATTAAATTAGCAGCTTTTATCTATAATCAGTTATTTTCTTATTCTTAGTTGTAGGTTTTTTTGTTGACAAGAAAAATTATAGATTTAAAATTAAGAGTAATAAATAGGCTTTTTTAAATACTTTTATTTAAAAATTTAAGGAGGTTAAGATGGGGGAAAACAACTTGAAACTAGAAGAAAAAAATTCAAAATCAAGCATCGCTGCTAGACTTGAAAGACTTCCTATGGGCAGCTTTCACTGGAATTTTTTGTGGATGATAACTGCTGGAGAATGGTTTGATACACTCATTTTATTAGGTCTAGGCATTCTTGTAGCGTTGATTGGTATTGGTTTTGGTTATCCATCAGGAAAGGGTCCTATAATACTAATTTCTTATGCTTTTTTTGGTATGCTCTTTGGAGCTATTATACTAGGGAGGCTTGCTGATATTTTTGGTAGGAGAACAATGTATTTTTTTAACTTATTGATATTTGGTATTCCTTTAATTGTTGCTGCATTTCTCAACGATCTTAACATTATCTTAATATTGATATTTATTGCGGGAATGGGAATAGGTGCTGAAGGTGTCTTGATGGATACATTCATAAGCGAAGTTATGCCAAGAAAAACAAGAGGCAAAAGACTTGCTTTAGCTTATACTGTTGTTGTAACTTCTGCTCCTATTGGTGCTTTGCTTGCGACGATTTTAGAAAAAAATATGCCACATGATGCTTGGAGAGTATTTCTGTTGTTTGCAGGGGTTGGTGCCTTGGTAGTTTGGATTGCTAGATTTAAGATGATCGAATCTCCGAGGTGGCTGGTTAGTAAGGGTAAATATACAGAAGCTGATAAGATTTTGACAAAGATTGAAAACGATATCATGAAAGAGAAAAATTTAGATTCTTTGCCAGAACCAGAGATAAGAGCTGAAGCTAAAGAGGAAAAATCTAGATATTCTGACCTTTTTAAGCCTGGTGTAGTAGAAAAAACAATTATGATGTTTATTTTTATGTTTTTTCAATCTGCTCTTTTTTATGGTTTTACTGCATTAGTACCATTATTTTTGGGAAGTAGAGGGATAAACCTTAACCAGATATTTGCTTTTACTTTTGTAGTTTACTCAGGATTTTTAATTGGCAGTATTTTTAATATCTTTGTAATAGACAAGATTGAAAGAAAATATGGCTTAATCATATCTATTATTGCTGTAGGGATATTTGGAGTCATGTTTGCATTCTCAGGAAATATTTATTTAGCATTGTTTATGGGCTTTCTTACAACTTTCTCTCTTTGGAATATGTCGAATTTTTATCATCAATATAATGCAGAAATTTTTCCAACCCATATTAGGGCAAGTGCTACAGGAACCTCTTATGCGTTAAGCAGATTAAGCTCTGCAATTTTACCCACATTTATTGGAACGGTTATTTATAAAGAATATGGCATAGGTGGAGCTTTTTTAGTTTTATGGTTTTTTATAATAATTCTTGTTTTAGATCTATATTTCCTTGGGCCAAAGAGTACTGGTAGAAAACTAGAGGAAATTAAATAAGCCTTTAAGTGAAAAAATATATAAAGTCCTTCAATAGATCCAAAGTAAATTTGAGATTTGAAGGGCTTTATGCTTTTATATTTCTTTATTGAGATTTTCGTATTTTTTATATTTAATCAGTTCATATAATTTTTGTCTTGTTTGCATTTTGGGAATTAGATCCTGTTGAGTGCCATCTCTAAAGATATTTTCAAATCCTTCTAAGACAGCCTTGTTTGAAAGCCTTAGGGCGGTTACTGGAAAGATTACAAATTTGTACCCAAATTCCTTAAATTTTTGAATGCTGATATAGGGTGTCCTCTTAGATTTTTCCATGTGGCTACAGAACGCAAACCTGGAATCATATCGCTTGGATGAAGAGGCTCCTCACATTAATAGTCGAAAGTTATTTATTCATTTCAGAAAAATACTTATATATTGACACATACCTGAAGACAGCATGCTGCAATTTGCTAAAGGGGAGCATTATAAAGAAGGTTATGACGATGCTTAAATGAATTATTAATAAAATAGGCATAAATATTGTAGATCTGAAAAGTAAAACTAGAAAACCAGTTAGAACGGACAGAAATAATATCGTTATAAAATTAATATCCATTGCATTTGTATTTTCGTTATAGGGTATCCTGTCCATTTTAGTTCTTAAATATAGCAGTCCAGTTAGTCCTAAAAGCAATAATGCTCCGCCAATAGTGCCAAATACTACTGGCAAGCTGGTAAAAGTATATGGTGGAGAAGTGTTTAAAATATGACTCATAAATGCAGCTATTAAAGTAGATATGAACATTATTTTGAATCCAAACAATACAAATTGGTGGTAAATCCTTCTTGAAAGGCTGTATTCTTCATTCGGATAATTGCAACCAAAGCCTCCTCCATCAAGGAATTCTAATAAAATTACGCTCTTTAATGATCTAATATGGATAAAGAGTTTAAGGAAATCACCTTTCTTTATACCAATGTAATCGCAATAGTCAATAAAGTTTTTTATGTAGATGGTTAATGATATGACGAATGGAATAAGCATTGTGATAATTAAAAAGTTTTCAGGTAAAATACTATAAAATGAAGCGTTTTGTTCAACGAGACCTATTAATCTCAATTTCTTTGTATAGATTATTGACGAAATGGTATAAAAAAGAAACGAGACTATAAAGATAGCAATACTGAAAAAATGCGGTTTTTCAATAATCTCTCTTAAGAAGCTTGAACTTTTATGTTTTTTATAGGTTTCTAATCTGAGCGTTCCAAAAATTTTTGGAATATTTATATCAAAAGTATGGGGTGGAGCGAATTGGCATGCGTAGTAGCATCCCCTACAGTCGTGACAAAGATTCGCCAGATAGATTATGTCATTGTCAGAAAAGGTTCTTCTCAATTCTATTGCTTTGAAAACAGGGCAAATGTTTTCGCAATATCTACAAGCGTTGCAAATATTTAGTGAAAATCTTGCATCCTCAAAATTTTTATCGAACATTTGCAGCCTCTCTCCCAGCTGTAATACCAAAAACAGTACCAATAGTCAAACCTGTTCCTGCCATATATCCCTTGCTCAATATATTTCCAGACATAATTTCTCCTGCAGCAAAAACGTTTTCAAAAGGCTCGCCGTTAGTTTTCAAAACCTGTGCGTTTTTGTTCACTTTAACAGAAAAATAGGTAAAGGTAATGCCAGGTTTTAATGGATATGCATAAAATGGTGGATTATCAATTGGAAGTGCCCAATGGCTCTTGGGTGGCTCTAAATTAATAGTTTTGCAATCATCCAAAATAGATGGATCGAATTTTCCTAATGATAAATGATTATTATAATTTGCTATAGTTTCTATTAATTTGTATGAATTAAGACCTAGTTTTCTAGAAAGTTCTTCTAGAGAGTGGGCACTAAATGCAGGAAAAGCGGAAGGCATAAAAAGATTTAATACTTTAGAATCAAAAATTGCATATCCAATCTGATCAGGTTGGTTAATTAATATATGTCCCCAAATTGCATATCTTTTTGGCCAAATGTCTTCTCCTTCATCGTAGAACCTTTCAGAATTTTTATTTACAACTATACCAAAGGGTATACAGTCTAACCTGGTTACTATACCACCATCAAATTTGGGTGCTCTTGCGTCCAATGCTAACATATGAGCATTTTTTGGATCTCCAATGGGCATTGCATCGTTTTCTATTAAAACTTTGAAAATATTTCCCTCATCATATGGTGTGCCTCTAATTATTATATTTTTTGCTTTGTCTCCCCAAATTTTTTTTAGTTGTTCCATATTACTCTGAAATCCGCCACATGCAAGCACCACGCTCTTTGCGGTAATTTCATGAAGGCTATGTTTGTAGTTAACCACAACAGAATAGAATTTTTCGTTTTTAAACTTCAAATCGACTACAAATGCATTGTAGATAATTTTTACACCTATTTTTTTACAATATTGATAATAATTATTGACAAGCGATTTCCCCCCACCACTAAAGAATGCAACGCTGTTTGATAAATGAAGTGCGCCTTTTATTGTTGGTTGGAATTTGCATCCGTGATTTTGCATCCAGAGAATAATATCTTGAGATTTTTCTACAAAAAATCTTGCTAATTCTTTGTTTGTTTCGCCCTTTGTTACATCGAGCAAATCATTATAAAAATTCTCTGCTGTATATGAACCAAGAGTGTATCTATTAGGTTTATCGTGTGCATATCTTATATCTCTTGTATGGCGGCTATTTCCTCCTCTATAAAATATTGGGGATCTTTCTAATAATAAAACCTTTGCGCCGTTTTCTTTTGCGCTCATTGCAGCGCAAAGGCCTGCATTTCCGCCTCCTACAACTATAACGTCGAAATCCATAACAACAAACTAATGTAATTCAATATCTTTTGTCTCCTTTGATAGTAAAGCTGAAAGCATAACAAGAACTTCTCCAAATATTATAAAAGCACTCCACATAATAGGGAAGTTAGGATATGTTATTTTAGTAAAAAATAATAGAATGGCTGTTCCCCAATTTCCGAATATAAAGCCAAAGTTAAAAGAGATGCCTACAGCGGTGCTTCTAATGTGTGTAGAAAATCTTTCAGATAAGTAAGTGGGTGTGACTCCATATAGTCCAGCAGAAAAAAAACCTAATATGCTTGCAAATACAGCACAATATGTAAAGTTAGTTGTTTTTGAGATGATTTGAGTTGCAAACAATGAAATTATGATTGCTATTAATGAAAATGTTATGACAGTTCTTCTTCTACCGATATAATCACTTACAAAACCTGAAGAAAGATATCCAATTACTGCTGCAGTTAGTGCTATTATTACAACATAAAGAGTTTGTGGAAAAACAAACTGTTTTCCTAATGCTAAAACAGTAGGGAAAAATCCAAGAGTTAGGCCATATATCCAGGACATTCCTACCATGAAAAGAATTCCTGTAAGAACTTCTTTCAATGTTGTCCCACTTTTTAAAATTTCAATTAAAGGCATTTTCTTAGTTTTGCCTTCTTCTTTTGCTTTTTCCCATCTTACTGATTCTATCATTCTGTATCTTACAACAAGAAGTGCAACTACCGTTAAGACTATAGAAGACCAAAACATCCATCTCCAGCCATAATTTGCAAAGCTCTCTTTTGGAATTGCGTAGTGTAAAAATAAAAATAATATTGCAGCAATCAAAAATCCTACCGCATATCCTGCCTGGATTGCTCCTCCCCAACGGCCTCTCTTATTTTTTTCTGCTGATTCTACTATTATAACTGCACTATTGCTGTATTCTCCGCCTGCAAATATTCCTGTAAGTATTCTTAAAAATGTCAATAAAATTGGAGCCCAAACTCCTATACTATGATAATTTGGTAAAAATCCAGTAACAAAGACAGAAATTCCTAAACCAGCTACTGCAGCAAATATTGCTTTTCTTCTGCCAATTTTGTCGCCAAGAATACCAAACAAAATGCCACCTAAAGGTCTACAAACAAGAGTAATAGTATAAATACTCCAGACCCCAATAATAGCAAATGCTGATTCCTTTGGGAAAAACTGAGGTGCAAGAATAGGTATTAACAAGAACATCATGCTTAGATCAAAACCGTCCACCATCCAACCAATAAATGCGCCTGGATAGACATCCCAAGGATTAATCTTTTTTTGATTAGCTTCCATTTACCCCTTTACCTCCCTTTAATAAAATTTTTAAAGATAATTAGATATTTATATATTTTAGGTTATATCCTTTTGATGCTCAATAGATTTTTTAAATCTTTTAATTGTGACTTTAACTTTAAATTAACTTAATAATAACATCTTTTTAACATGTAATTAATAAACTATATATCAAAGATATGACCATAATATTAATTTTAAGGATCAAGTTAATTTCTAATTTTTTAGTCAAAATTTTTAAAAATTTTAGGAGGGAAATTTTATGGAAATTAGCCGTAGAGAAGCAATTAAGGTTTTTGGTGCTACGCTTGCTACGCTTTTAATTAATCCATCAGTTTATGCTAATCAGATCGACCAAGTAGGAGAGACAATAAAATTTGAAAAAACTGATAAACCTGGAATAGTTTTTATTGTTGGTGATGGCATGCCTATATCAACTTTGACAGCTCTAAACAGTTTAAGAAGCAACGTGGGAAAAACTACTACTTTTTATAAAAAGTTTGGAGATCCAGATAATACAATCACCTATATGGGTACGGAATCACTAACAAGCGTAGTTACCGACTCTGCGCCTGCCAGTGCTGCGTGGGCGACAGGATCGAAGGGTGCAAACCATTTTCTAAGCGTTTTACCGAATGGTCAAGTGCTTAGAACAATAGGGGAACTTGCAAAAGAAAATGGTTATGAGGTTGGATTTGTTACTACAACGCGTGTTACTCATGCTACTCCAGCTGCATGGTATTCTCACAACAAAGATAGAGACGATGAGGCTAATATTGCTTTGGATGCTCTAGTTTTGAAACCTGATGTGCTTATGGGTGGTGGTTTAAAATACTTTAGCAAAGAGGTAAATCCAAAGTTGAAGAGCGACACTTTGTCTGATTTCAAAAAAGAAGGATATCAAATATTTACCACAAAAGATCAATTAAAAAATATAGACTATAGTAAGACAATTTTAGGACTTTTCAACAAATCACACATTGATTATTACCTTGATAGACTAAATGATAAAAATCTTGACAGTCAACCTTCTCTTGCTCTTATGAGCGCAGTTGCTCTCAAGAAGCTTCAACAATCAAAAAAGGGCTTTGTTTTACAGATTGAAGCTGGTAGAATTGATCATGCGAATCATGCAAATGACGCATATGGGGCTATGATGGATACAGCAGAGCTTGATCAAGTTTTAGATGTTGTTGATCAATATATTAAAAATAATCCAAAAACACTTGTTATTGTAACAAGTGATCATGGAACAGGCGGTTTTAACGTATTTGGAACTGGAGCAGATTATAATGACTCTACTGAGGCATTTTTAAAGTATAAGCAGGTAAAAGCAAGCATACCTTACATTGCTAAGAAAATTGACAATAAAAGTCCTAAAGAAGTTCAAGATATAGTTGAATATTATACAGGTTTTTATATAGATCCAGATGAAGCACAAATGATTATAGATTCAAGAAGTCCTGAATATAACGGTGTTACTGGAAATTATCTATATCGTGCTTACGAATCGTGTGCTCTTGGGGCTGTGCTTGCAAAATGTGCATATCAGGTATCAGAAGATGGAGATCAAAAAGGAAAAGCCTTGCTTCGTAGGGGTAATATTTATTTTGTTTCAACAACTCACACTGGTGAGGATCAGGTTGTGATGGCTTATGGTTATCGCTCTAGAGAACTCTTGCCATCAAGAAGGATTGAGAATACTGAACTTTATAACGTTATGTTGTCTTTTTTGAACATCAAAAGCTATAAAAACCCTACAATGTCAAAAGAAGAAGCAAGGTCTTATTTGCAAGCATACTATAAAGAATACTCATATGAAAAAATGGCAAGAAGTTTAAAACTACACGTTGTATAAATTGAAAATTAGGTGTTAAGCCTATATCTTAACTTTAATTTTCTATAACTAAGCCAGCGAAGTTTTTGCTGGCTTAGTTTTTTGAACTATTAAATTTATTAAAGAATGTCATATTTATTTAATTTTTTGATAATTTTATTGCTAAAAAATTTAAGAAAGAGGGGTTACACATGGACAGAAGAGATTTTTTTAAATTAATTGCAATCTTAGGGGCTTCGACCTTTGTGACAAAGGATTTAATATGGCCCCAAGATGAGAGCTTTGCTTCTACAAAAAGTATTAGCTTTAAAGATTGTTTGACGATGACTCCAGAAGAAATGGCTAAAAATTCAAATTTAGTTCAAAAATGCTGGAATTTTAATTTAGAACTTATTGATAAAGTTAAAGATTTAGAATTGAAAAACAAGCTAAAACAGGCATGGTTAAATCCTGTACCAACTTTTTACTATGACTACAACTCAAGCGAATTAGAAAAAATTAAAAATTTAATTATAGACAGAGGATTTGTAGAAAAAACCTGGGATTTTCCTAAGCCAATTAAAGAGTATTCCTCTTTAGCTTCTCCTGGAAGTGGGTATGAATCTCATCATTCTTATCCTGGTGGTCTTGTGGTTCATGTTGCTGAAAATTTGGGCAATGCAAAAGGGATCATAAAGAATTATGAATGGTGCTTTAAGGAAGGACTAGATAACGATGTAGTTATAGCTGCACAAGTTCTTCACGATCTTGAAAAGCCCTGGGTTTTTCAATGGTTAGATGAAGGTTCTTCCAGGCCAGAACTTCAATTCTGTAAGACTGGTGAACACCATATCTATAGTATTGCTGAAGCTATAAAGAGAGGTTTTGAGCCTAAAGTTGTAATTGCACAGGCTTGCGCTCATGAGCATCCTGGTAGTCATGAAGGAGAAAAGTTAGTGGCTACATGGATTCTTGCTGGATCAATTCTTGCAGGTATAGATCCTGTTAAGAATGGTTTTTTGGATTATGATAATGATGGTAATTTTACTCTTCCTAAACCATTTTATCCAGAATGGTTTATTACTCATCTTGGGGATCATGACTATGTTTTAACAGTATTTGCAGCCAAGTCTTCTATTAAACATCTTAGTGAAGTTGCTGTTTCTACTTATAACATTGAACCAAAAGGCAAAGAATTTAATATTTTAAGAAATTATTTATTTAGTGAAATTGGTCAAATGGGATTTTATTTTAATTATGTTAAAAGCGGCAAAGATAATATAAAAAAACTTATTACTAATATTGTGTCTGTTTGACTTCAATTAATATATCTAATTTTTAGCACTTGTAGTACAATCTAATTAAGTGAAATTGCTTTTAGATACAAATTTTTGTTAAAAGGAGGTGTAAATAATGAAACCTATTTTTTTTAGTTCGGCACAAAGCTACGAACCTCAAAAGGATTGGAAGCGCACAAGTCTTTGCAACGAAGAATCCATATCAATAGAACATTTTGTAAAGCCTCCACATCATTCTTCTCCAGAACACTTTCATCCTAGCGCTCAAATTTTAGTTGTGTTAAAGGGTAAAATGTCTGTAAAAAACCAGGATGGCGAAGTTGTACTATCGGAAAATGATTGCGTTTATATAGAACCAAACGAAATACACACTGTTGTAAACGTATTAGATGAACCTTCAATAGGCCTTGATATTTTTGTTCCTGGCAGAGATTTTAGCTTTTGGCTTAATAAATTATAGATTTTAAAAAATTATTGAAATTACAATATTCTAAGTTAACAACATAGGTTGATTATTTGTATTATTAACTTCTTTTGTGGCCCCTCCTTATTTAAGTTAATGCATACTTAAATTAGATATTTCTTAAAAATTTGTATCACAGAAAAAATTCCATCGTTTGACAAAGTGAAAATAATATTGTTACAATATTCAAACAATTCTAACAATTTAAAAGGAGGAGAAAGATGTCCACAAATCACAATGGGGAGTTTTTTTATCCTTCTGAGGAGTTAAAATCCAAATTACATGTAAAAAACTATGATGAGATTTATCAGTATGCGGCAGAACATCCTGAATCGTTTTGGTCTGTAATTGCCTCAGAATTGAGTTGGTTTAAGCCCTGGGACAAAGTTTTGGAATGGGAGTATCCATTTGCAAGATGGTTTGTAGGTGGTAAAACCAATATTGCCTATAACGCGCTTGACAGACATGTAAACACCTGGAGAAGGAACAAATTGGCTCTCATATGGGAAGGAGAAAATGCCGAAGTAAGAACTTACACTTATCTTCAATTGCAGAGAGAAGTAAATAGGTTTGCTAACGTCTTAAAGGCTATGGGAGTTCAAAAGGGAGACAGGGTAAGCATATATTTGCCCAGGATTCCAGAACAGATGATTGCAATGCTTGCTGCTGCGAAAATTGGTGCTATTCATACTCTAGTTTATGCTGGTTTTAGCGTTGAGGCTTTGAGAGATAGAATCAACGATGCGGAATCTAAGATAGTAGTTACTGCTGATGGAGGATTTTATAACGGGAAAGTAGTGCCGCTAAAAAATATTGTCGATGAAGCAGTTTCTAAATGTCCGAGCATAATCTCTGTAATTGTGGTTAAGAGGACTGGTGCTGATGTGGACATGACTCCTGGAAGGGATTTGTGGTACCATGAATTAATGGCTTTGCCCATTGCTTCTCCAAAATGTGATGCAGAAGAAATGGATGCTACCGATCCTTTGTTTATACTGTATACATCAGGAACTACAGGAAAGCCAAAAGGGGTAGTTCATTCACACGGTGGATATATGGTAGGGACGTATATAACTACCAAGTGGGTTTTTGATATGAAAGAAGAGGATACACATTGGTGCACTGCTGATTCAGGATGGGTTACGGGGCACAGCTATGTAGTATATGGTCCTCTTCTCAACGGAGCTACAACTGTAATGTATGAAGGTGCACCAACTTACCCGCTGCCTGATAGATGGTGGTCTATAGTAGAAAGACATAACGTAACTATTTTTTATACTGCTCCTACTGCTATCAGGAGCCTCATGAGATATGGCTCTTCATGGGTAAATAGAAGAGATCTATCTACTTTGAGAATATTAGGTAGTGTAGGAGAGCCAATAAATCCTGAAGCATGGCTTTGGTTTTACAAAATAATAGGTCAGGAAAGGTGTCCAATAATGGATACTTGGTGGCAAACTGAGACCGGAATGCATATTATTACTCCTTTGCCTTGCACTCCGTTAAAGCCTGGATCAGCATCTAAACCATTTCCTGGTATTGTAGTAGACGTAGTAGATGAAGAAGGGGAAAGCGTGAAACCGGGCGAAGAAGGCTTTCTTGTCATTAAAACTCCATGGCCTGCCATGCTCCAAACAGTTTACAAAGATCCGGAAAGATATAAGCAACAATATTGGAGCAGATTTCCTGGAGTTTATTTTGCTGGAGACTCAGCTAAAAAAGACGAAGATGGCTACATATGGATTATTGGTAGGGTAGACGACGTAATAAAGGTTGCGGGATACAGGTTAGGTACTGCAGAAATAGAAAGTGCTTTGGTTTCCCATCCTGCTGTAGCTGAAGCTGCAGCTATAGGAAAACCTGACCCATTGAAAGGTAATATTATAAAAGTTTTTGTTATATTAAAGTTTGGTTATGAACCCTCAGAGAAGCTTGCTCAAGAATTGAAAAATCACGTAGGACATGAATTAGGTCCTATTGCAAAGCCAGCAGAGATTCAATTTGTGGAATCGTTGCCCAAAACAAGATCGGGCAAGATTATGAGAAGAGTTCTACGTGCTCAAGAGTTAGGTCAACCAGTTGGAGATCTGTCTACGTTAGAGGAATAAATTTAAAAAATATTTAATCGTTTTATAGAAAAGAAAGTCTAAAAGGCTTTCTTTTCTTTTTCTTTTTTAGTTTTTTGATTTTTAATTGGAGTTGTATTATAATTTAAAAAAATTTTGAGAGGTGGTTTTTGAATATAAGCGAAAAATGTCCTCTTTTTGCCATAAATAGAATTGTAGAAAATGATTTTCATACTTTGTGCGTTGAAGATGTATTGTTTTCTGGTAAGTCAAAGTTTCAGAAGGTTTTTATAGTAAAAAACCCCATATTTGGCAAGATTTTAATTTTAGATGACAAAATACAAAGTGCTCAGATCGATGAATTTATTTATCATGAAGCGCTTGTCCATCCTGCTATGGTTGTGCATCCTGAACCAAAGAAAGTGGCAATACTTGGAGGTGGAGAAGGAGCTACCTTAAGGGAAGTTTTAAAACACCCTTGTGTTAAGAGGGTTGACATGATTGAGCTAGACGATCTCGTAGTTGATATTAGCAAAAAATACTTACAAGAATGGTGCAGCGATTCCTTTGAGGATCAAAGAACGAATCTGATAATACAAGATGCAAAGAAGTATATTCTTGAACTGGATAGTGGTATACACTATGACGTAATAATAGTAGACTTAACTGATCCATTAGACGATAGCCCTGCAAAATTTTTGTTTACAAAGGAATTTATGAGCGTTTTAAAAAAAAGACTTTCAGAAAAGGGCATTTTAATCTATCAAGCTGCTTCAATTACTCCTTTTTTCGATAATGCCCATATAGCAGTAAATCATACTGCTAGTGAAGTTTTTAAAATTGTGAATTCATATAGCGCTCATGTACAATCTTTTGATGAAACATGGGGTTTTGTTTGGGCATCGGATTATTTTAGTCCTTTTGACGATCTTGATAAAATTGATAAAATCTTACTTGATAGAAATGTTGAGACGAGATTTTACGATAAAGAGACACATGTACACTGCTTTTCTTTGCCGAAATACCTTAGGAATCATTTAAAGGAGAAGAAAATTATTTTAAGCGATTCTTCGCCGCTACCAAAAAAGTTGATTAGGAGTTTAATTTAATGAAAAAAAGAGCAGTAATATTGGTTCTGGGTGAAGATAAAGTCGGTATTGTTTATAATATTGCGAAAGTTTTATATGAAAATAACATAAACATTGAAGATATAACCCAAAAGGTTCTTGATACTAAAATTTTTACTATGACAATGTTGGTAGATATGTCAAAATCTGAAATTTCTATGTCAGATTTGAGAAGAGAGCTTGAAAACGTTTCAAGACAGATCGATGTAAGAATTGATCTGCACCATGAAGACTTATTTTATTCTATGCATAGGATATAAGTAATGTTTAATTCAAATTTAAGTATAGATGAAATTTTAGAAACTTCGGAAATGCTATATGATCAAATGCTTGATATTAGAACGTTGACTTTGGGGATAAGTTTGCTAAACCCGGAGTTAAATTTAAAATCTACTAGTCAAATATGTAATTTTTTATCTGATTTGGGTAAAAAATTTGTTTCTGCAGCAAAAGAAGTAGAGGAAGAACTAGGGGTCAGTATTGTAAATAAAAGAATTAGTATAACTCCGATTACAGTTGCCCTTCCTAGAAGTGAGCCTGAATTTTACGTCGAATTAGCAAAAGAGATGGATCAAGCTCTGAAGGAAATAAATATTGATTTTTTGGGTGGTTTTTCAGCTTTTATAACTAAGGGCATGTCACCTCAAGATAAGGTTCTTTTTTCAGCTCTTCCAAAGATCTTATCATCTACTGAAAGAATTTGTGCTTCATGTGAAGCTGGAAACAGTAAATATGGTATTAACGTGTCATCAATTAAAGAGGTTTCTATAATGCTTAAAGAGACTTCATTGGCAACAAGCGAAAGAGATGGTGTTGGTTGTACTAAATTTGTAGTTTTTGCAAATGCTGTAAACGATAATCCTTTTATGGCGGGGGCTTTCCATGGTATAGGAGAAATCAATCATTCTATAAATGTTGGGATTTCAGGTCCTGGTGTGATTGAAAGCGTTGTAAAAAGAAATGAGAATTCTGATCTTTTGGAATTAGCAGAACATATCAAAAGGGCATCCTTTAAAATAACGAGATTAGGAGAATTGGTGGGAAAAAAGACTGCTAAGATTTTAAACATTAGATTTGGATCTGTTGATCTCTCTCTTGCTCCTACTCCAAGAGAAAATGATAGCGTAGCAAAGGTTTTGGAAGCTATTGGAGTGCCTATTGTAGGATTTCCCGGTACAACAGGTGCCCTTGCTATGTTAACAGATGCTGTTAAAAAGGGAGGTGCTATGGCATCTTCAAGAGTGGGAGGCTTAAGTGGAGCATTTATACCTGTAAGCGAAGATCTGGGAATGATAGATGCTGTTAAAAAGGGTTCTTTGTGTATAGAAAAATTAGAAGCCATGACCGCTGTTTGTTCTGTTGGTCTTGATATGATTGCTGTTCCGGGGACTACTAGCGTAGACACAATATCTTCTATAATTTTAGATGAGCTTTCTATAGGAGTTTTCACAAATAAGACTACTGGAGTGAGAATTATTCCTGTTCCAGGCAAAAAAGAAAATGATATGGCTTATTTCGGAGGTTTACTAGGCTATACTCCTATTTTATCAATAAAGAATGCTAAAAAATCAAAGCTTATTGAGCGTGGTGGCATAATACCAGCTCCAATAACATCTTTGAGAAATTAGATGAAAAGTGGATTTGTAATTTTTGTTGGCAAAACAAATGTCGGGAAAACATCCCTAATAAATTGTTTGTTAGGTGAAAAAATTGGTATTGTTTCAGACAAACCACAAACTACAAGATTTAGGACTTCTTTTATAGAAAGTACTGAAGAGTATCAAATAATTTATGTGGATTCTCCAGGAGTTCACAATGTGAAAAATTTGCTTCATGAAAGGTTGAACAAGAAAATTTTTGATTCACTTGACTCTTTTGAGATTATAGTACACGTAGTTAATCCAACAACAGTTTTTGATGATTTTGATATTGAGATCCAAAAGAAGATATTCAATAAAAGACCGAGATATTTGGTTGTAAATAAAATAGATCTGGTTGACGTTTCAAATTTAAATTTTGATAAATCAATCACGAGCTTTTATGATCGGTTTTTTTATACTTCTACTAGAAAATTTATTGGTATAAACGATCTTAAAAATGCTATTATTAGTGACTTAAGTGATGGACCTATGTGGTACCCAAAAGACATGAGAACTGATATGTCAAAAGAGATGCTTGTTTCAGAGATAATTAGAGAAAAGGTGCTAAACCTAGTAAGACAGGAAGTTCCTCATGGCGTATACGTTTTGATTGAGAAAATAAATGAAAAACAGAATTTAATTTACATTGAAGCCAATATTATTGTAGAAAAAGAATCTCACAAGCCGATTTTGATTGGGCATAAGGGTTCTATGATTAAGAATATTGGAATAGAATCTAGATTGGAAATTGAAAAAATTTTTGGCAAAAAATGTGTATTAAAGCTTTTTGTGAGCATAGAGAAAAATTGGCGGAACAAAGACTCTTTTTTAAGAAGGGTTGGCTTATGGTAATACTACTTACAAATGACGATGGAATTCGTTCATATGGAATAAGGGATCTATCTAAAATTTTATCCAAAAGACATGAAATTTATGTGGTAGCTCCAGAAAGAGAAAGATCTGCAGCTAGTCACTCGCTTACTCTTCACAAACCTCTTAGGGCTAAAGAAGTTGAAATTTATGGTGCAAGAGGAGCATGGGAAACAAATGGAACTCCTAGTGATTGTGTAAAACTTGCTATGTATGCACTTTTACCAAGGAAACCAGATTTGTTAATTTCTGGAATTAACAGAGGTGCAAATCTAGGAACCGACGTTCTATATTCGGGAACAGTAGCTGCTGCTATGGAAGGAGCTTTTTTAGGCATTCCGTCTATAGCTGTCTCACATGTAAGCTTTGAGAGGAAAAAGGACTATATAAACTCTTCAAATTTGACTTTAAAGTTTATAAACATAATTGAAAAGATTCTTGAACCTGGGATTATCTTTAATGTCAACATTCCTGACTGTTTAGAAAATGAGATAAAGGGTTTTAAACTTGTCTCTTTACAATTAAGAAACTATAAAAACTTAATTGAAACAAGAGTAGATCCAAAAGGCGAAAAGTACTACTGGCTTTATGGAATTCCAGATGAAACTATTTCAGATCATGATTCTGATATAAGTGCCATTAAAAAGAATTATGTATCTATTACGCCACTTCATTGGGATCTTACTAATTCAATTTTATTGGAAAGGATAAAGAAAATGGGCATCTTTTAAAATCTTTAAAATTGTTATACAATTTATCTAGAATATTAAGAATAGTTTGAAAAATAAAAAAAGGGGGTGAATGTCCTGGAAGAGCTTTTGTTTAAGATTAGAAAATTTGGATATTTTCTAAATACTTCAACTTCTATCGATTTTTTTACTATTGCTGCCTTTTTATCAGAAATGCTTGAAAGTTCAATTTATATAATTAGTAAGAATGGAAGCTTGTCTGGATATGCGATATTGCCAGGTTTTGAATGTCAGGCAAGAGATGAACTTATTATTAAAGCAAATAGAATGCCCGAATATCTTAACTCGAAGATGCTTTTATCTTCCGAACCTGTTATTAATCAAATACAAAAGGGAAGTGATTGCATCTTTCTTAATGGAGTTTCGTGTATGTATTGTAATAAATTTTATACGTGGATACCTGTTGTATCTCATACTGAAAGATTAGGAACTTTGCTTGCTTCAAGGTTTGCAAAGGAATTTTCTACAGAAGATATAATTATTCTTGAGCATGCATCTGCAGTAATTGGTATGGAAAAGATAAGGCTTTCAAGCAAGGAAAGGGAAGAAGAAGTTAGGAAAAAGACGACAGTTCAAGTAGCGCTAGCTTCTCTTTCTTTATCTGAAAGAGAAGCTGTAGAATCAGTTATGTCTGAACTAAAAGATCAAAATGAAGGAGTTCTCGTAACTAGTAAAATTGCAAAAAATTCAGGCATTACGAGATCGGTTATAGTTAATGCTCTTAAGAAAATCGAGAGCGCTGGAGTTATAGACGTTCATTCGCTTGGGATGCGAGGTACCTATATAAAAGTAGTAAATAATTATCTTAGAGAGGAGTTGAACAGTGGAGTTAAGCATACTCACATTCGAGAAATACTTAAAAAAAGTTTGTTATCTTAGCTTACTTTCATTTATTTTACTTATTTTTAACGTTAATTTTGCTTTTGCACAAAGCACAAATATGCCAGATAAAGTAACTCAAATAGAAGTTGCTTTATATGGCTCTATTTCTAGTGGATCCTTAACTGATAGGATTTCTAATTTGGAATATACAATTTGGGGGCAAAGGGATTATTCAGATTCTTTGGACGACAGGTTAAACAGAATTTATAATGCTGTTTTTGAATCTACAGATCAAAAAGCTGGTATAGCCCTTGACGTGAATGCTCTTGAATACGCTTATTCAAAAGAAGTAAGTTCTGGACCTATCCTCGATAGAATTTCTAACCTTGAAAAGAAAATTTATGGCACTATATATGACTCATACAGCTTGATGGACAGATTAAACAGACTAAATAATACTTTACTGGGTGGTAAGGTAAATCAGGTTAACGTTTCTGTAGATGCAGGTAAGCTTATAAGATTTAGGATTCTAAAAACAATAAGTAGTAAAGATAGTGTAGCAGGAGATATAGTACCCTTAGCTGTAGACGAAAACGTCACCGAAAAGGGTGCGATAATTATACCGAAAGGTTCTTACGGCGAATTAAGGATTGTAGAAGCTGAAAGAGCAAAGCATTATCTTGGCTCAGATGGAAAACTCCAGATTGAGTTTAGATTTGTAACGTGCGCTGACGGAATTAATAGGCCTTTGGTTATCTCTAAGGAAGCAATAGAAAAAAATAAGAGTCTACCCTTGACTGTAGGAGTGTCTACTGCAGGACTTATCATACTTGGACCTGTGGGTTTGATTACCGGATTTTTTGTTCCTGGAAGAGATGTTGAAATTCAAAAGGATACCCTTTTTTATGCAAGCTTGAAAAACGATTCTCAAATTTGGGGATTTTTGCCAGGTAACAAAAACGTAAATGCAAATCAATAATGTTTTAAACATATTATTTAAAAAGAGGGACAAAGAAAATTTGTCCAGGGAAGAAATTAATTTCTTTATAAAATCTGTAAAGGATAATACTGTTGATGACTCTCAAATTGCTGCATTTCTTATGGCTTGTTTTATAAATGGCCTGAATGATGAAGAGACACTTTTTCTAACCCAGGCACTTGCAAGTTCTGGGAGTGTGCTGTCCTGGGGTGAGGCTTTGAGTGTAGATAAACATAGCACTGGTGGCGTCGGAGACAAAACTACTATTGCACTGTTGCCAGTACTTTGTGCTTATGGTTTTCTTGTTCCTAAAATGGCTGGTAGAAGGCTTAGCCATACTGGTGGCACAATAGAAAAAATAGAGCTGATCCCCGGTTATAATGTAAATTTGTCAATTTCGGATTTTGTTAGACAGGTTGAACGAATTGGAATAGGGTTAATTTCTCAAACTAAAGAAATAGCTCCAGCAGAGGGTGTTTTTTATAAGATTAGAAATCATACAGGCACAGTTGAATCAAGCCAATTAATTCTAAGTAGCATAGCAAGCAAAAAGTTAGCTATGGGTTCTAACTTTATAATTTTTGATATTAAGTCAGGTAATGGTTCATTATTTTCGAGTTATATTGAATCTTTGGAGTTTGCAAAAAATATTTGTGACGTGATGAGAAAATTTAACAAAAAGGTATCATATATTATCTCAGACATGAGCCAACCATTGGGTAAATGTGTAGGTAATAGGCTTGAACTCTGGGAAGCATTAAGTTTTTTACACAATAGAAAACCATATCCTCTTGACAAGCTAATATTTAATATATTTTCTAATTCATACAAGGCTTACTTTGGATTAACACCTGAAGAAAAAATTAAAAAAATTTATGACAAACTTTTTGAAGAAGGTAAAACTGTTCAAAAGGCTATTGAATGGATAAAAAATCAGGGAGGCGATCCTAAATACGTTGAAAATCCTAATTATTTGTTGAATGGCCTTGATAAGATTGAGGTTCTAGCAGCTGAAACTGGTTATGTTCAAAACATGAACGTGAAGAAAATTGGTTGGTTAGGTCATTATTTGTCTGATAATGTTGATGGAGGAATTGTTTTTAATGTTTCAATAGGTGATAGGATTGAAAAAAAAGATGTTCTGGCGAATATTTATGCAAGAGATATTAGCAAGATAAAAGACATTAGCCTTGCTAGTTATATAGATATTAAGGACTTTGTCTGTGAAAAGAAAGAGTTAATATTGGATTCAAAGATTTTATGAAAAAAGGGCTTATTTTTACTCACAACAATTCAGATTTTGATGGAATTGCTTCGGCTTTTATGTTGCAAAAGATCTTTAATGCAAAAGTAGTAATGCCTGAAAGAGTTGAATTTCAGGTTGAAGCTTTTTTACACTTATACGAGTACATATTTCCTTTTGTTAAGTTTGAAGATGTTAATTTCGAAGAAATAGATTTTTTGGTTTTTGCAGACACATCAAGTCCTCAAAGAATAGGATCCTTTTATGGATCATTGCCGAAAGATAAAGAATTAGAGGTGTATATTTTCGATCATCATACTCTTGGATATTTTCCTCCTAATTTTAGAATTATGAGATATCCAGATACTAGCGTAGGTTCATCTGTAACTCTGGTTTGGGAAGAAATAAAAAAAAGAGGCATAAAATATTCTGAGATAGAAGCTACTCTAATGCTTTTGGGCGTTTATGAAGATACAGGCAGACTATTGTATACTTCTACTACTTATAGGGATGCAAGTGCAGTTGCAGATCTGATAAAAAATGGTGCAAACTTAATGGTGGTATCTAGATTTTTGGAATCTGGAATGAACCCATATCAGAGACAATTGCTTGAGTTCTTTTTAGATAATAGTTCAAAGGATTTTTATAATGGAGTTGAATACGTTTTGACGTATGCTGAATTAGATACAGAAGTTGAAGATGCAGCTCTAGTAGTTCATAAACTTAGGGATCTAATAGAATGTGAAAACGTGTTTGCAGTCCTTAAAGTAAAGGACACAATACACTTAATAGCACGAGGATTGGGTGATTATTTAAATGTCAGAAAGGTCCTGGAAAATTTTGGTGGTGGAGGACATAATGAGGCTGCTGCTGCTACTTTTAGGCTGAAAGAAGATTTTTCTGACTTTTTAGATAGGCTTAGAAGCGCTATTCAAAAGGAATGTAAGCCTAAAGTAAGAGTTAAAGATGTGATGACTTCTCCTGTTAGGGTACTTTCTCCTGAAACATCTGTTGAAGAGGCTAGAAAGATTTTGTTAAGGTATGGTCATTCTGGCGTTCCAATTTTAAAGGGTGATGAAATAGTGGGTGTTCTCTCTAGAAAGGACATTGATAAGGCTACCCAGCACAGACTAGGACAAATAGAAGTACAAAAGATAATGTCGAGGAACGTAATTACGATTAATCAAGATGCATCTCTCGATGAGGCACAAAAGCTGATGATTGAAAAAGAAATAGGCAGACTACCTGTAGTAAATGAAAAAAATAAGTTAGTTGGTCTTATAACAAGAACAGATATTTTAAGAGTCTGGCATGGTATAAACATAAAAAAAACTAAAGAACTCTCAACTAAAAGAGTTATCTTGGATTTGAATATTAGATTGGATCAAAAGATAAGAGATTATTTAGAAATTGTTTCTGACGTTTCTGATAAACTTTCTTTGAAATCATTTTTAGTAGGCGGGTGTGTGAGAGATCTACTGTTGAACATACACTCTAATGATATGGATATAGTTGTAGAAGGGGATGCGATAAAACTTGCCCAGGAGGTTAATAAATATATTAATGGTGAATTTTTTTCTTATGAAAAGTTTAGAACAGCAACCATAAAGAATAAAGAAATAAAATTTGACTTTGCTTCTGCAAGAACAGAATTTTATAGTTGCCCTGCTGCAAAACCACTGATAGAGTATTCAGACTTACATAACGATATGTATAGAAGGGATTTTTCTATCAATACTCTTGCAATTTCTTTGAATAGCGATTCTTATGGTAAAATGATCGACTTTTTTGGTGGATATGAGGACATAAAACTTAAAAGAATTAGAGTTTTGCATCCTTTAAGTTATGTAGAAGATCCCACCAGGATTATAAGAGCTATAAGATTTGAATTTCAACTTGGATTTAAGATTGATAAAGCAGACGAGGAACTTATTAAAAATGCTATGGAATTAAAACTTTTTAATGTAATATCTTTTGATGTCTTAAAGGAAGAATTAAAATTGATGTTCTCACATGGATCTTGCCCAGGTTTAATTATAATGCGCATGAAAGAATTAAATGTTTTTAAACTGATCCATCCTAAAGTGTCTTTTAATTTTAGTCTAGATAGACTTAGAGAATATTTTGCTTGTCTTAAATCTGAGGGTTTTGGGAGCTATTTGAAGGAGTGGTGGTTTTTATGTATCTTACCAATAATATATAATATACTTAAGTCTGAGGATAGATTTTTCAAGAGAAAGTGGAAATTTACAAAAAAAGAGGTTTTGTATATTGAAAAGTTAAAGAAATTTTTATTAAAGTTTTCGAGGAAAAGGAATCAAAATATTTTTAAAGACTTTGAACTTTTTGAAACGTTAGAGGGAATTCCTGTTGAGATTATTTGCTTTTTAAAAATTTTAGAGGAAAAACCTTTAAATGACTATGTTATATGGTTTGAAAAAAATAGAGGTGTTTTCAAGCCTTTGATTACAGGAGAAGAACTTTCAAATAGGAGCGATATTAGACCAGCTTTTATTGGCGAGATACTTAGAAATTTAAAGAAAGAGAGGTTTTTGGGCAATATTAGTACATATGAAGATGAATTAAAATTTGTAAATAAATTTATATCTGAAAAGGGTTGAGGTGATCTATGTTTGATATTGTTGGGTTGGTTTTAGCTATACCCGCTGTAATCATAGCATTAACTGTTCATGAATTTGCTCATGCGTATACTGCTTATAAATATGGTGACTATACGCCAAAAGCCAATGGGAGATTGACACTCAATCCTTTAGCTCATATTGATCCGTTAGGTTTTATAGCTTTACTACTTATTAAATTTGGTTGGGCTAAACCAGTGCCTGTTAATTATATTATTTTATCGAGGAAAAAGGGCGCAATAGAGATGACTGCTTTAGCGGGTTCTTTGGCTAACTTTGGGACGGCTTTAGTTGCTGCTAGAATTTTAGTTGTTTTTTATCAATTTATTTCTGTTTACGATCCTCTTGTAGCCTTTTTTCAGTTACTTATTTTCTTAAATATAAGTTTGGGAGTTTTCAATTTGATACCAATACCCCCTCTTGACGGTTATACAGTTTTTAGGAAGTTTTTTCCATATGAGTTAAGACGTACGATTGAGATGTATGAATATTATGGACAATTTGTGCTTATAATCTTTCTTTTGCTTGGTGGAGCGAATATTTTGATACCAATAGTGCAATTTATATTTAATTTAATGGTTTTTGCATAAACTTGAAGAAGTTCTTTCTTGATGTAAGGAGATTTATTTATACCCTTTTTTGTATTTTCAAAGAACCATCTTACGATATTATCTTAGAGGAATTAAACGAGAAAGAGATTAATTTGTTTTTTTCTATGCCCAAAGAAGATAGGATTCATTCTCTTCTTTTGTTAAAGGATTATAAGCCTGATACTAATGATGAAGAATTAATTTATACCCAAAAAAGAGTTATAATTTTTCATGATATTGGAAAAAAATTTGAAAAACCTTCTCTAATAAGAAGAGTTTTTAAGTCTTTAAGCTTTACCTTTTTTAAAAAAGACAGTTCATATTTTGATCACGCTTTGATAGGCTCAAATATATTAAAAACGGAAGGATTTTCTGATGAAGTAGTAAATATGGTCAGAAAGCATCACACTAAATCAGAAGATGTAATGTTTTTAAAAAAGTTGGAAGGATAGAAGAGGAGGTTTTATTTTGAAAGAAGCAATTTTTAGTGGTATGAGACCTACAGGAAGTTTGCACATAGGTCATTATTTGGGAGTTTTAGAGAACTGGAAAATTTTGCAGGAAAATTATAAATGTTTTTTTGGTATTGTGGACTGGCATGCTTTGACTACGAAATGGCAAGATTCAGCTGATCTAAAGGCTTATATTGAAGAAATGCTTGCAGAATGGTTATCTTGTGGAATTGATCCAAAAAAGTCTACTATTATATTGCAGTCTTTGGTTCCTGAGCACGTTCATTTGCATATGGTACTTTCGATGTTAACTCCTGTTTCGTGGCTTGAGAGAAACCCTACAGTAAAAGAACAGGCAAGAGAACTGGGCATTGAGGAACAGCTTACATATGGACATCTTGGATATCCAGTTTTGATGGCGGCTGATATATTGATTTATAAATCAAAAAAGGTACCTGTTGGTATAGACCAAGTTCCGCATCTTGAGATGACAAGAGAAATTGCAAGAAGATTTAACTTTCATTATAAGGAAATATTCCCTGAACCAGAAGCCTTATTGGCTGAATTTCCAAAATTATTAGGTGTAGATGGCAGAAAGATGAGCAAATCTTACAATAATGCTATATACTTAAAAGATGATGAAAAGAGCGTAAACGAAAAAGTAGCTTCGATGATTACAGACCCAGAAAGAATCAAAAAAACTGATCCAGGGCATCCTGACGTTTGTAATGTTTTTTCTTATTATGGAGTTTTGTTTAAATCAGAACTTTTTCAAGTAAGAGAAAGATGCGAAAAGGCTCAGATTGGCTGTGTAGATTGTAAGAAACAGCTAGCAAAGAAAATAAATGAGATATTAGAACCAATAAGAAGCCAAAGAAATTATTATTTATCACATAAAGATATGCTTTGGGATATATTGAAGTCAGGATCTAACAGCGCATCTAGTTATTGCAAAAACACAATTAGAGAAGTTTACGAAGCTATGAAATTAAATTACCCAATATAAAATGCTAATTGATAGTGTTAACGTTTCATATTTAGATGAATTGCTGTGTCAAGTGGAGAGAATTAGACAAATTGTAGAAGAAAAAAATTTTGAAAATCCATACCAAATTATCAATGAGATTAGAAATATCTTTGAGGGATTGGATAACATATTCTATGAAAAGGATAGAGCGAATAATGACTTATTAAAACTTAATAATACTAAAGATAGTTGCTGGAATTGGATTTCAGGCTGGCTTTCGTCAATGAGAGCCTCTTGTCCAGTGCCAAGAAAACAAAATTCAAATGAGATTTTTTATAAGCCTGAAATTTTGAAAAGGGCTATGCTTAGATTTATTGATAAATCAAAGGGTTACAAAGTAAGAAAATATATCCCATTAAGCTTTTTTGTTGATTCTGTTAAGTTTTTGATAAATAAGGGGTTTAGCCAATTTGATCTATTTTTGCTAAAATTTGAAGATAGGGTGGGATATTTTTTGGCATTCCTTGAACTTTACAAAAATAATATAATAGAGTTAAAACAGAAAAAAAATTTTATTATTTTCAAAAGTGAAAGACTTTAAGAATATTATTGAAGCAATTATTTTTCAAAATGTAAAGCCTATTAAGTTAGAGAATATTTCAAAAACTTTGGGGATAGAACCAGAAAAGGTTAAAAATTTAATAAATCAGTTAAATGATGAATATAAAGACAGAAGTTTTAAAATATACAGTAATTCAAAGGGATATTTTTTTGGTATCAAACCGGAGTTTAAAGAGTTTGTTTTGAGTGAGAAAGACAATAAAAGATTATCAAAATCTATGTTGGAGGTTTTAGCTATAATTGCATACAACCAACCAATAAGTGCAAGTGGTGTATCGAAAATAAGAGGTTTAAGAAGTGAAAAGCAGGTGATGAAACTTTTCGAAAACGGTTTCATTAAAATTCTATCTTTTAACAATGCTCCCATCAAGCAACCTCTTTTCGGGGTAAGCACAAAGTTTTTTGACTTTTTTGGCTTGAGTTCTTTAGACGAATTACCGCCTATTGAAGATTTAAATTTGAGGAGCTAAAGATGAATAATAATTCTGAGTTTCCAAAATTGTTTAGAGAAATAAGAGAGCAAAAAGGCGTGTCCATTGAAGAGCTAGCTGAACAAACTAAGATATTTTCTTACTATTTAAAAATGTTTGAAGAGGGAAAAAAAGAAAAGTTTCCACCCTATCCTATTTCTAAAGGTTATTTAAAAGCTGTTGCTAGAGAGCTTGATGTCGATCCAAATATAATTTTAAAGTCCTTTGATGAGTTTGTTCAAGAGAAAAAAGAAATTGCTGCTCAAGAAACTGTTTCGATCTCAAAAGAAAAAAGAGAAAAAATAATAAAGGAAAGAAATATTAAATCTATTAAATACATAGTAGTATTTATTTTAATTATTGCAATTTTTTCTCTTTCAATATATTTGGTTCATCAAATGATTGCTAAGAGAAACTTTGTAGCAAATAAGGTACCAAATAATGCTGTTACCCAAGAAAAATCTAATAATATAGAGAAGGCTAACAATGTCATTAGTTCCCAAAAGACTATTTATTTGAAATTTATTGGAAAGTCTTGGGTACTTGTCAAAGATAAGGATAAGGTTTTGTTTGAAGGTATTATTAATCCAGGAGAAGAAAAGACTTTTACAACTAGTGGTATTCTTAATATAACTCTAGGCAATGCAGGAGGGGTCGAAATTTCAAAAGACGGCAAAAGTTGGGTTAAAGCTGGTAATGTAGGAGAAGTTGTAGAACTGACCGAATGATTAAAACTAGATATATATTGCCAGTTTCTTTAGGTTGTCCAAAAAATGAGGTGGATTTACAGTATTTATTGGGCAAATTTGAAACTTATAATTGTTTTTTAACTTTTGATCTGAACGTGGCTGATTATGTTCTTATAAACACTTGCTCTTTTATTAGAAAGGCAAAACAGGAAGCAATTTCGACTATATTAGATTTAATTGAAAATAAAAAAAATTTCAAATACAAAATTATAGTAGGTGGCTGTTTAGTTTCTTTATATAAGGAATCACTAATTGAACTTTTTCCAGAAGTTAATGCTTTTTTGGAACCAGGAAAATCTTTTGGTAAAGAAATATTTGAGTATTTGGATAAAAACGAGATTTACAATAATTTTGAGAATGAATTTTGTAACGATAATGAAAATAGAAGATTTTTTATAGAAAGGCCATATGAATATCTTAAAATTGCTGATGGTTGTTCTAGAAAGTGTTCTTATTGTCTTATCCCAAAAATAAGAGGTCCATATTATAGCTATGACAGAAAATTTTTGCTAGAACAGGCTAAAGATCTTGCTCTAAAAGGGAAAAGAGAGATCATACTTGTTGCTCAAGACGTTACTTATTATGGCTTGGATAGAAAGGACTCTTTATTTAAATTGTTAGAAGGACTTGAAGCTATTGAAGAAATCAAATGGATAAGGCTAATGTATCTTTATCCAGATTTGTTAAATAAAGATATAATTAAATTTGTTTCTGAATCTAGGAAAGTATTACCTTATTTTGATATCCCTATGCAACATGCAAGCGAAAAAGTTTTGAGATATATGAGAAGAAATCCTGATAGCGAAAAATTTCTGAGGCTGATAGATAGTATTAGAGAAAATATTCCTGACTCTGTAATAAGATCTACTTTTATTGTAGGGCATCCTGGAGAAGATGAGAAGGAATTTGATAAGTTAGTTAATTTTTTAGAAAAAATCAAACTTAATTGGGCCGGGTTTTTCTCATATTCAAGGGAAGAAGATACCCTTTCTTATTCTATGGATAATCAAGTTAAGTATGTGGAAAAGAAAAATAGACTAAAAATTATACAAAGTATTCAACAAAATATTACATTAAAATGGCGTCAATCATTGGTAGGAAAAAGTTTTGAAGTGTTAGTAGAAAACGATCTTAACAAGTATAATGTTGGCAGAAGTTTTATGGAAGCACCAGATATTGATTCCTTTATAAGGTTTAGAGGTAGTGAAAAAGTAGAAATTGGAGATTTTGTCAGGATATTAATTACAAAAAATAAAGGCTTCAAATTAGAAGGGGAGTTAATAGAGTGAAGGTTGCTCTCTTATGTATAGGTTCTGAATTAACTGTTGGCGCAATTTCTGAAACTAACTCTAATATTCTTTCTTCAAAACTTGAAAAATATGGGCATGAAATAGAAACCATAATTATTGTTCCAGATGATCTTGCTGTAATATCGGCTCAAATTCAATATCTTTGTGAACACTATGATTATATTTTTGTATCTGGTGGTTTAGGAAATACGTTTGACGATATTACCAGAGAAGCTGTGTCTAATTTTACAAAATTGCCTCTTAAAAAAAATCTTGATTTGCCAGAGAAGATGGCTTATACGATTTCAGATGCACAAGTTTTTTCAAATAAAGTTGGCTTAGCACCGGGCATGATAGTTGATTTTAACGATAAGAAGATAATACTTCTTCCTGGAGTCCCTGCAGAATTTGATTATTTGCTTGATGAGATTTTGGAAAAGTTGTTTTTAGAAAAAATAAGTAATTTGTATGTATATTTTTATCACTTACTTCTTAGATTTGAGAGATCTGTTGAAAAAGAACTGCCGGATGAATTACTAAATGACTATGAAGTTTTTTTGACTATATTAGGCTTAGATAGTGAAGTATTGCTTATTCTAAGAACTGACTCTGAGAAGAAAGCTAAATATTGGGACAAAAGGTTGAGGAAAATTTTTAAAGATTGCCTTTACTATGCTGGTACGACGCGGTCAAATTTTGAAACAGAGATTTGCAAAATTCTTAAAATGAAAGGTCAGACTTTAAGCGTTGCAGAATCTTGTACTGGAGGTCTGCTTTCATCAAGGTTAGCTGTAATACCTGGGGTTAGTAGTGTTTATTTGGGAACTATTGTTACTTATAGTATTGATTCAAAAAAGAAATTGTGTGGCTTTTCTGGAAATACAGTTTCGCCTGAGGCAGCCCTCTCTATCGCTAAAGCTTCAAAAGATTTTTTTGATAGCGATTGGGCTATTGGAGTAGTTTGTTATGCTGGGCCTGAGGGAGATAATGTCGGCCAATCGTATATATCAATAGTTGGAGATAAAACTTACTCTTTTGAAAAGGCTTTTAAGGGAGGTAGAAACTTTATTTTAAAAAGAGTATCTTCTTTTGCTTTGGCAAACTTTTTGGAGGTAATTAGCAAAAGGTGAGACTGTTTATTGCTTACAAGATTCACAATAAAGATGCCAAAGATATTTATCTTAACGTAATGAATTGTGAAGCGTTTAAAAAACATAAAATTGTTGACTCCAAAAACTATCACATTACTTTTAAGTTTTTAGGAGAAACAAAATTAGATATTCAATTAATTTCAGAAAGACTTTTGGAATCGCTCTATAACGTAAAAAGGTTTAGCTTTTTTTTCTCAAATGAGATTGGATATATGCCATCAAGGCATAACCCGAAGCTTGCTTATTTGAAAATATATGAAAAGGATAGTAAATTTGAAGAAGTTTTTAGAAATGTTGACCTAGGTATGAGCAATTTAGGATTTGAAATGGAGAAAAGAGAGTTTAAACCTCATCTTACATTAGTTAGATTTAGAGAAGCCTTGTTAGATGATGACATTTTCCCGATTTATTTTAAAGGAAAGAGTAGAACTGAATCAATCATGGATAAGGTTAGTTTATTTCAGAGTATTTTGATGCCTGATGGACCTATCTACAAGGAGGTGTTCTCGGTTAAGCTATGAACGAAAAAGAAATGAGCCTTATTGAACATCTCAACGATTTAAGGAAAACTCTAATAATAGGTTTAGGCTCGTGGTTTGTTGGAATAATAATAGCTTGGTTTTTTAAAGACAAAGTTTTGACCTACATTAGTTCAAGTCTTCCTAAAGGTACTCTCGTTTATTTTTCACCACTTGAAATGTTTACTACTGATTTGAAATTATCTATGATATTAGGATTTATAATTATGTCGCCCATTATTTTTTATAGCATATGGTGGTTTCTTGCACCTGGACTTTATGAAAATGAACAAAAATTTGTAAAGAGATGGATGCCTGTAATGGTCATTCTTTTCTTTATAGGAACACTCTTTTCATCTAAAATAATTTTGCCATTTGTTTTAAATTTTTTTATTTTCCATTCTACGAGTTATGCGGTTGCTAAGCTTTCAATAGCAAAGTTTATATCTTTTTATTTTTTAACAATAGTTTTTTTTGGACTTATGTTTCAATTGCCACTAGTTTTATCTTTATTGATATTGCTAAATATTGTTTCTTATCCAACATTAAAGAAATTAAGGAAGTTTTTTTATATTTTAATCTTCTTGTTTATAGGCTTTATTAGTCCTCCTGATTTATTTTCACAAGGTATTATGTTTATTCCTTTAATGCTACTCTTTGAAATTGGTATGTTTATTTCATCAAAATTGAAGCCTATGAAATTTTAGACTATGGATAGAAGAAAATATCCATTTCCTATTCTTGCTGTTAGCGGTCTATTGATAAGAGATAATAAGATACTTCTGGTAAAAAGAAAGAGCCCTCCCTCGATTGGACGTTGGTCTTTGCCAGGTGGGGTCGTAGAAAAGGGTGAAAAGTTAAACGACGCTATAAAAAGAGAATTTTTCGAAGAAACATCTCTTAGTGTTGAAGTTGTTAAATTACTGACGGTTTATGAAAAAATTGATCTTCAAGAAGATAAAATAGGTTATCATTATGTAATATTATTGTTCTTATTAAGCCTTAAAGGTGGATCTTTAAAGGCGAATGACGATGCTCAGGAAGCGTGTTTTTTCTCAAAAAATGAGATACTAAAGCTTAATTTGACTGATGGTTTAATAGATGTATTGAACAGCGCTCTTGAAAAGATTTAGTCTTCTATTTTTGGTAATATCCTGATCATAGCCTTAAAGGTATTTAGCAAGTGTTTGTCCATAGCTTTCTTTGCGGAAGATGGATCTTTTTTCTTCATAGCGTCTAATATTTCCGTATGTTCTCGCAAAACTTGTTCGTAGTCCCATGATTTTGTTAAAGCTTTTATTCCGGATAAGTTCATAACGTCTCTGATATCTTCTAAAAATCTTACTACATATCTATTTTTGGTTAGTTCTGCAATAGTGCTGTGAAATTCTCTATCTAGATCTACGAAACCTACATAATTTTTCTTGGATATTCTTTTTCTTGCATTAATTATTATTTTTTCAAGTTTGGAAAAATCTATATCTGACTTTACTCTTGCTAATTTTTCTGCTGAGAAGCTTTCTAAAAGTCTTCTTATTTCAAAAATTTCTTTCAAATCAAACCTGTTTAAACTGCCAATTAATATGCCTTCTCTAGGAATTACAGTTACCAGTCCTTCTTTTTCTAATTTCAAAATAGCTTCTCTAATAGGAGTTCTGCTCATATTAAATCTTTCAGCGAGTCCTCTTTCTGTTTCTAATTCTCCTACTTTTATTTTTCCAAGAAATATATGTTTTTTTAATTTTTCGTAAGCTTCATCGGAAAGAAGATGTTTTCTTCTTTTATAGCTCTTTGGCATACTAACTGGTCCTCCACAGGATTTTATTTTTGGTTTAAAATGATTATAACATGATTAGAAAATTTAAAAAGAAAAAAACAGTTAATTTAAAACAATTCGCAAGAGATATTTCAGACCAATTAAAAAATAAGACTGATAATCCCTTTTTGGAATCTAAAATTATTTTATCACATTTTTTAGAAATTGATATAAAAGATTTGTATTTATTTGACAACATAGAAATTGATATGGATAAGATAAATTCAATTTATGAGGCAATTGAATTAAGGTTAAAAAATAAACCACTTGAATATATAATTGGATATAAACCCTTTAGACTTTTAAAATTAAAAGTAAATGAAGATGTATTAATACCAAGAAATGAAACGGAAGAAATAATTGATATAATAAAAAAGTTCTTTCCTCGAGCGAAAACTTTTTTAGATATTGGAACTGGTTCAGGTGCAATTGCATTATCATTAGTAAGAGAAATTGAGAATTCTTTTTGCGTTGCAACTGATATATCTGAGAGAGCTCTAATGGTTGCCAAAGAAAACGCAAAGGAAAATAATTTGGAAAATAAAGTTTCTTTTGAGCTTGCTGATCTTTTTCCTTTAGAAAAGAAAATGTTTGACGTTATTGTTTCTAATCCTCCATATATTGACATTAGCAATACAAAGCTTTCATTAATTAGTAAGGAGATTTATTTTGAACCAAAAATTGCACTTTTTGCAGAAAATAAAGGTTTATACTTTTATGAAAAAATCTTATCAAAAGCTAAGGATTTTCTTCTTTTTGATGGTGGTTTAGTATTTGAAGTGGGTTTCAATCAAGCAAAGGAAGTTGTTGAAATAGGAGAAGCCAACAACTTTAGTTGCTTTAGTTTAAAAGATTTGTATGGAGTTGAGCGCTTTGTTGTATGTAGAGCTAAAATGATAAAATAGACATATGTTTACTTGTAAATTAGAGAATAGAATATTAATTCAAAAATTTTATTTAACTTTAGGGGGTTAATCCTTGTATAGAGTTGAGGTTTGGTTTAAAGAAGGAGTTTTTGATGCTGAAGCAGAAAGCGTTCTTAGACAAATTGTTTCAATTGGTGTAGAAAGTGTTCACGATGTTAAAATTGCAAGAGTTTACAATATTGAAGGAGATTTCAATCAAAATGAAATAGAAGACATTGCAAAGAATTTATTAATTGATCCAGTAGTTGAAACGTATTTTTTGGGAAAGCAAGAAAGAAAAGGAGAAGATGTAGAAATAACATTTAATCCTGGAGTTATGGACCCAGCTGAAGAACCCATAAAAAGAGGTATTAGGACTTTAGGTTACAACAGCATAAAAGCTTGTAGAACGTCTAAAAGATATATCTTCACTGGTGAGTCGATATCAAAAAAGGATATTAATAAGATCTGCGAAAAAGTCTTAATGAATAAACTAATCCAACACGTTGTAAAAGGCAAAGAAAAGATCTTATTAGATTTACCATCCTTTAAGTTTAAAAAAATTATTATTCCTATAAGGAACTTAACAGATCAAGAATTAAAACAGTTGTCTATCAAGAGAGGCTTAAGTCTTGATTTGAACGAAATGAAAATTATTAAAAATTATTTTATAAAAGAAGATAGAGATCCAACTGATGTTGAACTAGAAACTATTGCCCAAAGTTGGTCTGAGCATTGCATACATAAAACTTTTAAATCTGAGGTTGAATTTGAAGGTAAGATACTTCCTTCAATGTTTTCTTTAATTAAAGATGCTACCAATAAACTGAAAGTTAAAAAGCCATATTTGGTTTCAGTTTTTGATGACAACTCTGGCGTCATAAGTTTTAACGACGATTGGTGCTTGTGTTTTAAAGTAGAAACTCATAATCACCCTTCTGCTTTAGAACCATATGGAGGTGCCGCTACAGGTATTGGCGGTGTAGTTAGGGATATTATGGGTACGGGACTATCCGCTAAACCTATTGCAAATACTGATGTTTTTTGTTTTGGTAATATTGATGTGTCACAGGAAGAATTACCGAAGGGAACGCTGCATCCAAAAAGAATTTTGGAAGGAGTTTTTAGAGGCGTTAGGGACTACGGAAACAGAATAGGTGTTCCAACTGTAAATGGTGCAGTTTTGTTTCATGATGATTATCTAGGAAATCCTTTAGTTTTTTGTGGCTCTGTAGGAATTGTTCCAAAAAAGTTTGCTCTTAAGGGAAGACAAGAACCTGGCGATTTGATTCTTTTGGTTGGTGGCAGAACAGGTAGGGATGGAATTCATGGTGTAAATTTTGCATCGGTAGAGCTTTCGGAAGAATCTGAAGTAGTTTCTTCTGGAGCAGTACAAATTGGCGACCCTTTTACTGAAAAGAAACTTATAGATACGATACTAAAAGTACGTGATATGGGTTACATAAAAAGAATTACTGACTGTGGTGGTGGTGGACTTTCTAGTGCAGTGGGAGAAATGGGAGAGGAAACTGGAGTAGAAGTGTATTTAGATAAAGTTCCTTTGAAATATCAAGGTCTAAATTACTTTGAAATATGGATATCAGAATCTCAAGAGAGAATGGTCCTGGCTATAGCTGAAAAGGATAAGGATAAAGTATTAAAAATTTTTGAATCTGAAGACGTTGAAGCAACAGTGATTGGAAAATTTACTAATGATAAAAGGCTAAAGCTTTATTATGAAAACTTTGAGGTATCAAATATCTCTAATGATTTCTTGTTTAATGGCTGGAAAGAAGCTAGTGAGAAAATTTTGGCACAAAGACCCACTTTGGTTTCTCAGACTAATGATTATAATGAAAATATCACAGATTTTTCTGAAGCTTTACATAAAATATTATCTTCATACAACATTTGTTCTAAAGAAAAGTTTATATCTGGCTATGACTTTGAGGTTCAAGGAATGAGCGTAATAAAACCTTTAATTGGGTTATATAGAGATGGTCCTTCTGACGCTGCTGTTTTGAGGCCTTTTTGGGATGACAAAAGAGGTTTTGCAATTTCAAATGGAATTAATCCTTTTTATGGTTTGAAAGATCCTTACTGGATGAGTGCATCTGCTATAGAAGAAGCTCTTAGACAGCTTGTTTGTGTTGGAGCTGATATAACACAGGCTGCTATTTTAGATAATTTTGCCTGGGGATCACCTAAAAAACCAGAAAACGTGTGGAGTCTTTATGAATCGGTAAAAGCCTGTCATGATTTTTCTTTAGAATTTGAAGTTCCGTTTATATCAGGTAAGGATAGCCTATACAACGAGTTTACTTATCATGAAAGAGTTATATCTGTGCCCCCAACCTTGTTGATATCTGCTATTGCTATTGTTAAGGATGTAGAAAAGACTATAACGTCTGACTTTAAAGGTCCTGGCAACATGGTATATCTTTTGGGTAAAACTTATAACGAATTGGGTGGCTCACAGTTTATGAAAGTAATGTTTGGTTCTAACGATGGTAATGTTCCAAAAGTTTATGCAAAGGATTCTATGTCACTAATGAAAAGGCTTTCAAAGGCTATTGAACTTGGCTTGGTAGATTCATGTCACGATCTCTCTGATGGAGGTTTGGCAGTTTGTATTTCTGAGATGAGCTTCTCTGGCAATTTTGGTGTAAGAATTCAATTGAAGGATGTCGTTTGTGGCGAATCAATAAACAAAGATGAAATTATTTTGTTTTCTGAGTCAAATGGAAGATTTTTGGTAGAAGTTAAGCCAGAGAATCAAGAAAAATTTGAAAGGGTTATGGAAGATTCTACATATTCTATAATTGGAAAAACATGTGAAGAACCTTATCTTACAATAAAAGGTTTGTCAGGAGAGACCATAGTTAAAGAAAACATATATGCGTTAAAAGAATCCTGGAGAAGTCCTCTCTTGCCAGACTATTTAAAGAAAAAAACTCCTCACTCTTTTAGTAAAAAATCTTTTCCAATTCCAAATATAGTTTTGAACAAAAAACCAAAAGCTTTGGTGTTAAAAGCTTCTGGTGCAAACTGTGATTCAGAAACAGTTCTTGCACTTGAAAACAGTGGTGCTGAGGTTGACTCATTTCACATCAATAGAATTATTAAGAAAGAGGTAAAATTTGCTGATTATAGAATTCTGGTTTTACCAGGTGGCTTTACATATGGAGATTATATTTCAGCAGGAAAGATAATGGCTGTAGAATTTTCAAAAATTTTTAATGACGTTGTTAAAAGTAATGACAAAATGCTTATTGTTGGAATTTGTAATGGTTTTCAAGTTCTTGTAAAAACTGGGATTTTACCTGGATTAGAAGAGGGCAACTTTAAGCAAAACGTTACTTTGACTTATAATACTTCTGGAGAATTTCAATGCGAGTGGGTGAATATAAAAGTTTTAGATAATAGATGTATTTTTGTACCCAAGGAGTTTTCTGAGATTGAATTGCCAATAGCGCATGCTGAAGGAAGATTTTATGCAAAATCAGACGTTTTAGAAAAGATTTTCAAAAACAAACAGGTAGTTTTTGCTTATGATAAATACAATCCAAATGACTCAAAGGAAAATATTGCTGGTATTACCGATAAGAGTGGCAGAATATTAGGGCTTATGCCTCATCCAGAAAGAAATTTTATATTAACTCATCATCCATATAAAATTAACAGAAACTATGGCTCTTTACTTTTTAATAAGTTAGTAAGCGTGGCTAATGAAATTTAAGCTTTTTTCGTGTTGCCGTTTTTAAAGAATTTATTGTAAATATGAATGAATTCTTCGTAAGAAGGTCCAAAGATAACAATTAAGATTGCTGGTAAAAATGGAGGTATAGCCCATATCCAATATACAGGCCACAAAATTATAGTTGCTATAATAAATAATATTAAATAATACGTTATATGAGCTCTTGTTACTTTTTGCCTTCTCATCCTTTTCATATCATAAGATTATACAATAAAAATTTATTGGAGGTTAAAAATTGCTTAAAAAGGTTTTGATATTGTTTTTGCTATTAAGTTTTGCTTTTTCGACATTTAATTTGGAAATTGCCTTTTCAAAAGCTGGTGGTGGCAAAAGTTTCGGTACTACAGGAACGCATAGTTATTCAGCAGGAAATAAATATGTTTCTCCAAATTTAAATACACCTAAAACTACTCCTACTGTTAATCCGAACAGCAATCAAAGTCAACCCTCTTTTCTTAGAAATTTTTTGAGCGGTTTTGCAGGTGCTCTGGCTTCAATTGCACTGTTTTCAATTTTGGGTAGTTTGTTTGGTTTTAGTGGGCCAAATGGCTCTCTTGCTGGCTTTTTTCTGATAATAATTATTGCTTTTTTATTGATATATTTGGTTAACTCTTTTGCAAAAAGAAGATTTGAACGTGATAAAAATTATAATGTGGATTCTTTGAATAAAGAGCAATATAACACATCTAGTATTTATAATGATAGTTTTCAAGGAGTAAAGCTGGGATCTATTCAAGCAAAAATGGACGTAGATAGAGGATTAAAAGAGATAGAAAGAGCTTTCCCTTCCTTTTCTGAGGAAGATTTGAGATCTAAAATTAAAGAAATATTTGTGAATATTCAGAAAGCCTGGTCGGAGAAAAATTTTACTATGCTAAGAAATTTAACTACTAATGAGATGTTTTTAAATTTTCAGAAACAAATTGAAGAACTTAACAAGAACGGTATTACCAATTTTGTAGAAAATATATCAGTTAAAAGAATGGATTTAGTAGATGCATGGATGGAAGATGAGAAAATATATGTAACTTATAAAATTGAGGCTACAATGACGGATTATGATGTGGATGTGAACGATAACATTCTCAGAGGAAATAAAGATAAATTAATTGATTTCCAAGAACTCTGGAGTTTTGTCTCAAAAGACTCAATAAAGTGGGAACTCTCAGCTATAAATCAATTGTAATATTAATTTTATTACACTAGATTATTAAAAAACTTTATTGCATCTATTTTTAATTTATTTTATAATAAAACTTTGTCGGGGCGTAGCGCAGGGGTAGCGCACTCCTTTGGGGTGGGAGAGGTCGGTGGTTCAAGTCCACTCGCCCCGACCATATTTTAGAAAAAAAGGATCTAAGATATTTTCTAATTGTTAAATATGGATCTTTTAAAAATATTCGCATTTATAATGTTTTTGTGTTAGAATACTTAATATATTCATTAGAAAGGTGGGGTTATTTTGATAAATAGATACTTATCCTTTATAGCGTTTATAATATTAAGTGCTTTTATATTGACTGGAATTTCATATTCAAAGGGAGGAGTGCCTACTGTAGGTAATAATAATCCAGGGAAGTTTGAAATTTTTGAAAAGAATAGCAATCATGGCCAGGAAATTAAAGATATAAACATGGAAAAAAATCAAGAAAAAAAAGAAATCCAAAATGAATATAAAAACGAAATTCAGGAGAAAAACGAAATTAAAAATAGTGGTGGCTCAGAAGAAGAGACTATAAACGAGCAAAATCAGATTGAACAATTAAAGCAGGAGAAAAAGGATATTAATAAAGAATATACTAATGAACTTAAGGCAAATGGCAAAGAAAATAAACAGTAATTCTAATCATGCTTAACTATGTCAATTCATGATGCAATTTTATTTGCTCGTATTGAAAATAAAGTTAGATGTCTTGTTTGTCCAAGACTTTGTACTTTGTCGGAGGGAGAAACTGGCTACTGTGGTGTAAGAAAGAATTTATCAGGAGAATTAAAAACTCTAATTTATTCTATTGTTTCCTCTGCCGCTGTAGATCCTATTGAAAAAAAACCACTTTTTCATTTTTTCCCGGGAAGTAGGGTTTTTTCTGTTGGCACGTTTGGTTGCAACTTTAGGTGCTTAGGATGCCAAAATTGGCAGATAGCCTGTTCTGAGCCAATTGGTGGAGAAGAAATATCTCCTGAATATCTTTTGGAATTAGCAAAAAGATATTCGTGTAGAGGTGTAGCATGGACTTACAATGAGCCAACTATCTGGATAGAATACGTTTTAGATTCTGCAAAGATAATTAAAAAAAATGGTCTTTATACTGTAATGGTCACTAATGGTTATATTACGTTAAAAGCTCTTGATACTATAGCAGAGTATATTGATGCATACAGAGTTGATCTGAAAGGTATAAGGGGAAAATACTATCGAGAAGCTGCTAATGTAGAAGATATAAAGCCAATTTTACTTGCTATAAAAGCTGCCAAGTTTAAGTATAATTGTCATATAGAAATAGTTACTAACGTAGTACCTGGCTACAACGATTCTTCTGAAGAAATATTTGAGACAGCAAGTTGGATCAAGGACGAGTTAGGAGAAGATACTCCATGGCATATTACAAGATTTTTTCCTCAATATGAACTTTCAGGTTTGATACCAACCCCTGTAGAAAAATTAAATGAGGCTTATAAAATAGCTAAAAGGGTAGGATTAAATTTTGTTTATACTGGCAATCTATCTGGGGGAAAGGAAAATACATATTGTCCAACATGTGGCGAGCTATTAATTGAAAGAAAAGGATACGAAATAGTACAAAACAAGCTGAAAAATAATCTATGTCCAAAATGCGGGACAAAGATTAATATAAAGGGCATAGATTATGTTTAAAGATAGGCTTGAAGCTGCACAGCTTCTTTCTAAAAAGATTAAAGATACTTTACCCGATATTACAGACGTTATTGTTTTGGCTATACCAAGAGGTGGAATTGTAATAGGCGCTCAGGTTGCTAAATTTTTTGGGTGGGATTTAGATATCACAATACCTAGAAAACTGGGTGCACCTGGAAATCCCGAGCTAGCTATTGGGGCAATAGGCGAACATGGCGGCTTAGTGATAAACGAAAGGGCATACAAGCTCTTGGGAATTGAAAAGGATTATCTCGATAAAGTAATAGAGAGAGAAAAAAGAGAAATTGAAAGAAGAAGCAATCTTTATAGAACAAAGAGATTCGATTACAAGGGTAAAAATCTTATTATTGTTGATGATGGGATAGCTACAGGTTCCACAGTTATTGCAAGCATAAGAGGATTGAGAACTTTTGAACCAAAATCAATTATTGTTGCAGTCCCAGTTTTGCCTTATGAAACAATTGATCTAATAAAAAAAGAGGCTGATATTCTAATTTATTTAATGGCACCAAAAGAGTTTTGGGCTGTTGGTCAATTTTATGCAGATTTCGGAGAGGTAAAGGATGAAGAAGTAATAAAAATTTTAAAGGAATTTTCTAAAGATATTAAAGAACGATAGAGTTAAAATAATTGAAGAAATTAAAATGAAAAGCTTTTCTTCTTTTGATGATATTTTTGAATAAAGCGTTTTATATCTCTTAATTTTAAAATCATAAAACAAAACTCCTGCTTTATTAGCGGGTAAAATTTCCATAATATCACCATTTGAGTTAATAAATGCAGATGGCCCGGTATTTGCTGCTCTAATTATTGGTATTCCGAATTCGATGGCTCTAAATCTTGATATGTTCAGATGTTCTATGGGTTCAATTGTATTTTTAAACCATCCATCATTAGAAGCTACTACTAATAGGTTTATTTTACTATTTTTTAACCTTTTGTAAATAAGATTAGGAAGAGTGTCCTCAAAACATATTAGAAAACCTATGTAAAGATCCCTATATTCAAAGGATTTAGGATTTTTACCTTCCTTAAAGTTGCCAAGTTGAGGCAAAAATTTATCTAGAAAACTAAGACTTTTTGGTATTGGATTAAATTCTCCAAAGGGTACAAGATGTTCCTTTTCATAAACTAGTCTTTTTTCATTTTTATTGAGAAAATATATGGAATTGTAATATGAATCATCTTTGCAGTAGATAGAACCTATTAAAGAAGGCTGATTTGGTGTTATTATGCTCTCTTTATTCAAACAAGTTCTAAATATAACTTCGGGAGTTACTATTAGGCTGTTTGGGTATTGTTTTGCCTGGTCAAATAAATCTATATATTGTTTGTTAATAAGTTTTTCATAATTTTCGTTGTATAAAAAAATTGGTCTGAAATTTCCTTGTAAGATAGTAAATTCTTGATTTTTGGTGTCGTGGTAGTTTGAATATAAAAAATTAATAGCAGTTCCTGCTATGATAAGAAAACTCAATAAATAAAGTGCTTTTGAAATATTTTTTTTGCTTGAAAAAAGCATATTGATGTAAAAGATTAAAAAAGTTAGTCCTGTAACTCCAATAAGACTTGCAATGTACATAAAAGGCGTATCTACTAGAAAATATCCGGGAGTTTCTAATCCAAAGGCAAATGTACCAGAGTTTCTTAATATTTCTGAAGAAGTTAAAAAAATAGGTAATGAAATAGTGTATAATTTTCTAGGTATGTTCTTTTCAATTTTTTTCCAAACTATAATTGGTAAAAACCAAAAAAGAGATAGATATAAGGACATTAAAACAATAATATGTATTCCAAATATTGAGAACCATGTAGTACTTATTAGAAAGTATAAAAAAAAATTAAAATATAAAAGAAAAGAATTTTTCTTATTAAGTTCTAAGTTTCTTATGATATAAAAAAGAGGTGATAAAAAAAAGAAAATTAAGATATTATTATCAAAGTAATGTAAGGTTGTTGCTGCAAAAATTGTTGTCAAAATAGTTAAAAGCCAGAAATTTTTTTTTGTTATATCAACAAACAAGGAGGTGAGCCTTATGAACTTAAGGTTGCTGTGGTCAGGATTTTGTTCTCTCATATTTTTTATTATAGGGTATTCAGTTGTAAAAATGTCGCTTTTTGATTCTATTTTTCCCTGGCAAGAGAAGTCAATAGGCACTTTGTCATTTTTTTTTATTCCCCTTTTACTTGCACTTATAGGTTTTTTACTTGCTTTTGTCTTTTGGAACAAGCTCTTTAGTTATTTGAAGCTTCTTTTAAATAAAATTACTTCTTTTTCTCTTTTCGATATCTTTATACCTGTACTCGGACTCTTGTTAGGCTTAATTATCTCTTTACTTATAACTTGGCCACTTTCTTTTTTACCATTGATAGGAGTGATAAAACTTATTCCGCTCTTATTTAACCTTGTTCTAGGGTTTTTAGGAGTTTATTTGGCATTAAAGAAAAAAAGAGATATAGAAAATGCTTTTAAGCTGTTTTCTAAATTTTATCAAAAAGCTTCTTCTTTAATTCTTGGTATGAGCGACAGACAACATGTAAAAGAAGGTGTTCATCTAGATGGAAATTCTAAAATAATTGATACAAGCGTAATTATTGATGGTAGAATTCAAGACATATGGCGAACTGGTTTTTTGGAAGGGAAGATAATTATACCTTCTTTTGTAATTAAAGAGGTTCAACAGTTATCTGATTCTACTGATCCCATGAAAAGAGCGCGGGGGAAGAGGGCTTTAGAAATTTTAAATTCTTTCAAAGAGGAGGCAAAGGATTCTATTATTATAGAAGAGATCGATTATAAAGGGTTAAATGGCGTGGATGAAAAACTGATAAAGTATGCTCAGGGCGTACCAAATTCAAGTATCATTACAAACGATTATAATTTAAACCAGGTTGCATCTTTAATGAATATAAAGGTTTTAAATATTAACGATTTGGCGAATGCAGTGAAGGCAGTAGTGCTTCCTGGAGAAGAAATTTCTATTCAAATAGTTAGGGAAGGAAAGACTCCAGGTCAAGGAGTGGGATATTTGGATGATGGAACAATGGTTGTAATAGAAGATGGAAAAAATTATATAAATTCTCAAGTTAATATTACAATAACAAGTGTGTTGCAAACATCATCTGGAAGAATTGTATTTGGGAGAATTCTTTCTTGAGTATTTGGGCTGTGATAGTAGCTGCAGGTAAGGGTGAGAGATTTGGTTCTTACAAACCTTTGGTAAAGATAGGCGATAAATATATGCTTGAGTATTCTGTTGAAACTATTTCAAAAAATAGTAAAATAGAAGGAATCGTAGTTGTTTGTCTATCTAATTATATCCAGACTGTTAGAGAACTCTTAAAGAAATATGATCTGGTTAAATATGTCGTCCCTGGTGGGAAACTTAGACAAGATAGTGTGAGAAAGGGTTTATTGAAGGTCCCTGAGAGTGTTGAATTTATTTTGGTTCATGACGCTGCAAGACCGTTTGTAAGCGCTGATATTATTGAAAGATCAATAGATGCTGCCATCCAAAATGGCTCTTGTGTAGTATGTGTTGGTGTAAATGATACTGTCAAGAGAGTAGAAGATGGTTTTATAAAAGAAACTCTTGATAGAGATTCTATCTTCTTAGCACAAACTCCTCAAATCTTTAGAAGAAAAGAACTGCTTGAAGCATTTGAGAATGCTGCCTCAAAGCGTCTAATCTTTACTGATGAATCTTCTTTAATGGAATTTTATGGTATAAGGCCATTTGTTGTATTGGGAGATAAATCTAATATAAAAGTTACGTATCCTAACGATCTAGAATTGGTTAAAAATTTTATAAATAGCAACGTTGATTTTAAAAATTTATCTGAAAGAGTTTATGAAGATGAAAAGATAAGAAGGATGCAAAATTATTTTATAGGTATAGGAGAGGACATTCATCCATTTGATAAAGAGAGACCTTTGTATCTTGGAGGAGTACTTATACCCTTTGAAAAAGGCCTAAAAGGGCACTCTGATGCTGACGTATTGCTGCATGCACTAATTGACGCTCTTTTAGGAGCAGCTGGTTTGGATGATATTGGGACTTTGTTTCCCGACACCGATCCGAAATATCATGGTATTTCAAGTTTGACTTTGCTTCAGAAAGTTTCAACGCTTGTTTATGCTAGAGGCTTTAAGATTCAGAATATAGACATGATAGTGTTTGCTGAGAAGCCTAAAATCAGTCCATTTAAACATGAAATAATTTCTGTTATTTCAAATGCGCTAAATATTGATAAAATAAAAGTTAATCTCAAGGGGAAAACATCTGAAGGTTTAGGATTTTTAGGTAGAGAAGAAGGTATACTTGCTAAAGCTGTTGTTCTTTTGAAAAAAGAGGAGAATTGATGATGATAATTGTTTGCATTTTGATACTGGTTGCAATTTTGGTATTATCTTTCTTTGCAGTTCTGGAAATTAGATTCAGAAGGCTTCCAGAAACTTCTGTACAGTTAAGTTTCGATTCAACTAAAGTGGATTTTTTCAATGACGAAAAATATTATTATTTGCCATTTTCAATTGATAACGTATCGGAAATTATAGCTATCGTACACGAAGTAAGTTGTATTTTATTAGAACCGAAAACAAGAGTTTTGGATGTAGTATCGGTGGGTTATCCAGTAGAAAATTATTTTAAAACTTCTTTGCTACCTCCAAAGAGCGGAGTGCCTATATTGGTTTTGTTGCCGAAGGAATTCCTTCAAGAAGGAAAATTGCAGTTTCATATAAAATATTCTGGCAGAAGAGATATGTCAATGCATTTGTCAAAATTTCACTTTAATTTTTCTAACAATCTTTTAAGGGGAGCAGTTGTTTATGAGAAATCGTATACCAATTAAAACTCATATTTTAGGGCCAGAGGATAATATTGTTGACGTAATAAAAAAATATGCCGAAGATAAGATAGATAAAGATACAATTGTAGTAATTGCAGAAAGTCCGCTTGCTATTACTCAGGGCCGTTTTTACTATCCTGATTATATTAAAATAGGTTACTTTGCCAAGAGACTGTGCCTTTTTTTTCCACAGATAGGTAGTTTGGCATCTCCCTTTGCAATGCAGCTTCTAATTAATGAGGTAGGACTTTTTAGAGTTTTGATCTCCTTTATAATAGGTTCGCTACTTAAGGTTTTTGGCAAAAAGGGAATATTTTATAAATTGTGTGGCAAACAGTCTGCTCTAATAGATGATACTGCGGGTACTATTCAACCGTATGACAAAGTTATTGTAATGGGACCAAGGGATCCAGACAAAACTGCAGAAGAAATAAGTCAATTTCTAGGCGGTGTGAGAGTTGCTATAGTTGATGCGAACGATCTTGGGGTAGCATGGGTGGTGGGCTGTTCAAAAGGCGTTGATCCTAGGGAAATTGAGGATATGATGAAAGATAATCCTGCTGGTAATGCAGATGAACAAACACCAATAGTTCTAATAAAGTAAGAATTTATTTTATCTTTTTTGCGAAGATAAGATATCCTGTGTGGCCGATCATAATATCTTCAGGTCTAAGTCTGTTTGGATTTATTTTATATTTTCTGTGAAAGATTTCTACTATTTCATCAACCAAAAAGTTGTTTGATTCCAGTTCATTTATTGACTGATTTACTTGGTTTGTAGTTGGTACTATCAAGCCAAAATTTCCACCTCCTTTAAGAGCCTTATTTGCTTTTTCAAAATAAAACCATGGCTCTTTTAAGTCCATAAAGAAGGAATCAAAAAAATTTTCATAATTTGAGTTGATGAAATCTTCATTCACAAAGGTTATATTTTGAAGTTTGCTAAATTTCTCAATATTTTTTCTTGCATTATTTAAAAAATCTAAATTTTTTTCAAATGTTATTACTCTTCCTTTTTCTGAAACTAATTCTGAAAAAATTAGTGTCAGAGATCCAGAACCAGTGCCTGCCTCGCCCACTACTTTGCCATTCCTTATATCCAGTTTTAAGATTATATATCCAGCTTCTTTTGGGTATACTATTTGAGTTTGTCTTTTGATTCCATACATTATGTAGTCATGTATGGTAGGTTTAAAAATATGATATTTTAGTCCATCTGAAGCAGTAATAACCTCCCCTTCTTCTAAGTTGATGGTGTCTTCTGGATTAATATATCCACCTTGTAGTTGAATTTTTTGTTTGCTGTTAAACTGAAAAATCTTTTTGAACCCCTTTTTGTTTGTTGCTTCAAGTAGTTCTTCTTCGTTAATGTCCATTTTTCACCTTCTATATTTTGATTTTATCTTACACAGGAAGCACATGTCGTCATTATAAGTTTGATAGTGACAGATTTTGCATTCTTTTGGTTCTTCTATAGTTTTCTTAAAGATATTGTTCTTAATATTTTCTATGTATTGTAAATAAAAAAAGGATTTTGTACCAGGCATATATTTATCAATTTCATTTAATATATTTTTGAAAAATACAGATTTAGCTTCCTTAGAATAAGGACATCTCTCAACAACGTATTCAATTTTGGAAACTTTTGCAAAAAAGCTCATTTCTTCATCTGTTATGCGAATCAAGGGCTTCACTTTTTTAGGCATAAATTGATTGCCTTCTAATATTGGGCCTTGTTTCTTTAGATATTCAACGTGCCAATGCAATAGGTTGCCAAGTAAAAAAGCCGTCTCGTCATCAAGATTGTGGCCAGTAACAATTGTGTTGTAAGAATTCCTACTTGCATAGGTAGAAAGTATGTATCGCTTTATTTTGCCGCAAAAGGAACAAATGGGCTTTTTATATATTTTTAATGCCTTGAAAAAATCTATGTCTAAATAATTGTTTGCTTCAATATATATTGGTTTTTCGTCTAATTTTTTTGCACAACTTTTAACTATTTCTAAAGACTTTTCTGAATATTCACCAAAGGGCATTATTATGTGAAGAGCTTTTACGTTAAATCCAAGTCCTTTTAAGATAAACCAGAGCCCAAGACTGTCTTTGCCTCCTGAAACAGCAAGCAGCAAGGTATCTTCTTTTTTAAACATATTGAAATGTTTTATGACCCTTTGTGTTTGGTAAATGATATGTTCTTTGAAATGCTCTTCGCAGAGCTTAAGGTTGTGTCTAGGAAGATTTATTACTGCGTCTTTTTTACATACTGTACATTTCATGTGGTATTGTGTTTTTATAATATTTTCCTCCTTATTTATTAAAACTTATTATTGTATATTATTTTAACAATAATTTATGACGTAGTTAGTAAGCTATGGGGAATATTCTTAATTTTAGTTAACTTTTAAAAATTCTGAAAATAATATACTAATTTTCATTTTTATGAATAAAGTATGTTTTCTTTGAACTTTATAAAAAGCGATTATTTAGATAAATATTTAAATCTGTTTCTTGCTAGTTTAGATTATAATATATATTTATGTGGTTTTTTATTTATAAAAGTTTTTAAGTTCTTTCTAAATTTTTAAGGAAGGGTCTATTTTTTAAAATGTCTATTTTTGGACTCTTAAACTTATTTGTAGTTTATATTGTGTGGAGCAGTACTTATCTTGCCATAAGAATAGCTGTAACAGGTGGTTTTGAGCCTTTTACTCTTGGAGCAGTAAGATTATTTTGTGCTGCACTGATCTTGTTTTCAATTCTTTTGGTAAGAAAAATGAATCTGAGATTGAACTTCTATGAATTTAAAGTGATATTTTCTACCAGTATGTTGATGTGGGTTTTTGGAAACGGATTGATTATGTGGGCTGAACAAAATGCAGCTTCTGGTTTGACGGCTTTGATCTTAGGAGTTACACCTATATTAGCATCATTTTTGGACTCAATTTTTACAAAAAAGATGCCTTCATTAATGTCAATAATATCTTTGTTGCTCGGATTTGTTGGAGTATTTTGTTTATTTATTCCTAAAATATCTAATTTTTCTTTTATCGACATATTTTCTTACTTTTTGGTATTTCTTTCTGCTCTGTGCTGGGCGTGTGGTGCAATAATTCAGAGAAATTTTACTTTAGATATGTCTGTTTTAACAGTTAGTTTTTATCAAAATGTATTTGCATCATTAGGTTTTTTTCTTTTAAGCCTGGTTTTTCACGAAAGCTATAGTTTACCAGGTTTAAATGCAATTTTTGCATGTGCATATTTAGTAGTGTTTGGTTCTGTACTGGCATTTACTGCTTATATAAATGCCGTAAAGCTTTTGCCTATAAATATATCTATGACCTATGCATACGTTAATCCTGTCCTTGCTTTATTTTTGGGGCACGTTATCTTAAATGAGGAGATAAATAATTATACAATTATAGGTGCAATATTAATAATTCTTGGGATACTTGGAGTTTTTAAAGATCAAATTAGTAATAAAAAGTGAAAATATTGTGTTAATTAGATATTTTATAAGTTCCATGCTTTTAACGTATGTTCTATAGTGGAATAAGAGGCTAAAAGATTTTTTTCAGCGTTATAAGACAGAAAATCTATTGATGAATGGTGAGCAAAAATAGGTTCTATATCTAAGAAATCTTCCAGTGTATGAATTCTGATTGATCCATCCAGATGAGAGGTAAAGAAAGATTTTTCATCTTTAAACAATATAAAAGTAATAGAACTAGATTTGTTATCTTCTTCTTTTATAAGTTCTCCTTCAAGCGAAAATATTTGTAATGTACCATCAATATAACCTACTACAATTTTTGATGAATCCGGAGAGTAAGAGAAATATGTTATAAAGGGTTCATCTTTTTTTTCAGGAATTGTTATTTCCTTTCCCTCCTTCAAAAACCAGATGGAGAGTTGATTTTTGTCATTTAGATACAAAACTGATTCTGAATTTGGAGAGAAAGCAAAGCTTTTAAAACAAAAATTTTTGTTTGGGAAAGTTCCAAGCTTTGTACCCTCAATAGTAGACCACAGATCCGTGTCTAAACTATATTTATTTTTTGATATGAAAAATAACTTGTCATAACTAAATGTTAGCTTGCTAATTGGTTCAGAGTTATTACTTATGCACCAGAGATTTTTTTCTTCATTAAATAACCACAATTCAATGGTTCCATCTTCAAAGCCTACAAGGAGAAAACTTTCGTCTATCGACAAATTAATCGAAGATATTATTGAACCTTCATATGACTTTAATTCTTTGATAATTTGATTTTTTTCAGTATCGTAAACTTTTATCTCAGAATTAAAATGGCCAGTAACTAATTTAGAAAAATCAAAACTATTACAGAAAGTTACTATAGGTTCTAATGGCTTTATTTGAAACAAAGCGTTAAGATTTGTTAAAGATATCTTTTCTAATTGATTATTGCCCTTTAATATGAATAAAATCTCGCAATCTTTTGATATATTAAATTGCTTTGAATTAAAGTCAAAATTAAATTCTATTGTTGGTTTATTAAGTTCTGGATTTCCTAATTCTTGTGAATCAGTTCTATTATATATAGATATGTTTCTAAAATGTGAGATAAACAACTTGTTAAAATTTTTATTATATGCTAAAGGTAAGCCATCAAATCTTTTTTCAGAAACAACTTTTAGATCGGTTAAGTTAACTTGCTTTAAAAATAAGTCTAGAGAACCGGTAAGTAAAGTATTATCGTCTAATAGTTCTAACATTGTTATTTCTGAATCGTGAATTTTGTTACTATTTATTACTTTATTATTTTCTATTAAATAGAGATAACCGTCTTCAGAAGCTGTAATAAAAGCTTTTTCGGTATTTAAAAGAGCAAAGTTTGAAATCCATGAGTTGTTTAACTTCTGAATTAATTCAATTTCTTTATTGGCTAAGTCAATTCTAAATAGATTGCCATCTATTGTAGATACTAAAACAAACTTGTTGTTGTTAAAAAAGTCTAGTTTATATATGCTATTACTAAGGTTAAATTTTTCTACAACTTCCATATCCTTAATTTTTATGATCAAAATAGTTCCATCTTCTAAACCAGCAGCTATTAATTTGCTACCAGTTGAAAATTTTAAGGAATTTATCCATGAGGCATGGTCAATAATTGAACTAATTAAATATCCAGTCTTAAGCGAAAATATCTTTATTTCTCCATCATATCCTCCAGCAGCCAGCAAATTGCCGTCATCAGATATAGAAAGAGCTTTTATCCAGGAACTAGAGATATCGATCTTTATAAAATCTTGGGTTTTTGAATTGAAGATGTAAATATAGTTCGATCTTTCAGAACAAGCTATGATATCTGAGTTTTTTGAAAAATCAAAAGCAAAATCTTTATAATCTTTTAAAAATATCTTATGGCTGTAACTTTCAATATTGTTGTTGTAGTTTCTTATTCCCTTTAGAAAATTTTCAGGACTTCTCTCGTATAGCATCATATATATACTTAAGTTGTCTACAAAGTTTAAGCTTTTCTCGTTATAGGGAAATAAAGAGGCTTTGAAAGGGATTTTTTTGCTAAAGATTAATTTACTAGTTTTTGTTTCTAATATTTTTATGAATCCATCTGTGTTTGATGCATAAAAAAGCAATTCATCTTTACTGCACTTTATTGAATCTATCCAATTTTGAAATACCTTTATTACACTTGTCTGAAAATAGTTGTTCAAATTATAAATAATTATTGTTCCGTCATTGAAACCTGCAATTAGCTTTAGATTCTTGCTAGCAAAACAGATAGATGTAGGCCACAAAGGAGATGTATCAATTGTTTTTATTGGTTTTTTGGAATCAAGAGCCCAGATTTTTATAGTCGAATCGTACCCACCGGATGCAATCAAGCTATCATCTGGTGAAAATGCTAGCGAAGAAATTCTATTTTGGTGTCCTTCAAATTTAGTGATGAGTTTTCTTTCTTGAACAGACCAAAGAATAATGTTATTGTCTCTACTTCCTGAAAGAAGGTATTTTCCGTCGTGGGAGAAAGCAAGCGCAATTATCCAATCTTCATGACCACTCAAGCTATCTAAGGGTTTTTCTTTAAAAATATTCCACAAAAGAATATTAGAATTAAAACCGCCTGAAGCAAAGTGGATCCCGTCAGGAGAAAATGCAGTGATAAATATCCAATCTTTTCTTTTTCTTAGTTTGTCAATAAGATTACCTGTAAGAATTGGAAAATTTCCTTCAGTAAAGTTTGACTGAGGGATATCGATTTTTTGTTCAAAAATAAAATTTATTGTTTTTTTGTTCACCGATTTTAATTAAGTTTTTTTATAGATAATTCATTATACATTAAACTCTTATTTTAATTGAAATGTTAATATTTTTATATTTAAGGACTGTTATAATAATTATAAAATAAAATATGTAAAAATTTACTCAAAAGGGGGAAATATGCTTAGAAAAACTAAAATAATATGCACTTTGGGGCCTAGCACAGACGATCCTGAAATTTTATATAAATTTGTTGAAAACGGAATGGATGTCGCTAGGTTTAATTTTTCTCATGGAGATTATGAGGATCATTTTAGAAGAATCCAAATGGTAAGAGAGGCTTCAAAAAAGCTAAAAAAGGAAGTAGCCTTGATGCTAGATACCAAGGGTCCTGAAATCAGAGTTGGTAAGTTTAAAAGTGGATCTGTACAGCTTAGAAAAGGGCAAAAATTTACTTTAACTGCTGAAGAAATTGAGGGAAATGAAGGAATTGTTTCTGTTACTTATCCTGATCTGGTAAAAAAAGTAAAAAAGAATAACGTAATAGTTTTATCAGATGGATTGATTTCGTTACTTGTTGATGGTGCTGATGATAAAAATATCTATACTACAGTAATGAATAATGGGATTTTAAAAGACCATAAAAGAGTAGCTGTGCCCGGAATTTTTTTGGACATGAATTTTTTGTCCGAAAAGGACATAAACGATATAAAATTTGGAATTGAAAACGAAATGGACTTTATTGCTGCTTCCTTTGTCCAAAATGCGTCAAATATATTAGAGATTAGAAGAGTTTTAGAAGAAAATGATTCGAATATGGATATTATTGCAAAAATAGAGAATAGATTTGGGATTGAAAACATCGATGAAATTCTTAAAGTTGCTGATGGTATTATGGTGGCAAGAGGCGATATGGGAATTGAGATACCAAATGAAGATGTTCCATTAATTCAAAAGGAGTTAATCAAAAAAGCTAACAAGGTTGGAAAACCAGTAATAACTGCTACGCAAATGCTTGAATCAATGATAAACAATCCTCATCCTACTAGAGCCGAAGCAAGCGATGTAGCAAACGCTATTCTGGATGGTACAGATGCAGTGATGCTTAGTGGTGAAACAGCTGCTGGAAACTATCCTTTGGAAGCAATGGAAATGATGACAAGAATTGCATTAAAAACCGAAATGTCATTAGATTACAAGGCAATATTTTTGTCAAAGGGTCTGAACCAGAAGACTACTACTGATGCTATTAGCCATGCTACAGTCCAAATTTCTCATGAGCTTGATGCTGCCGCGATTGTAAGCATTACTCAAAGCGGATATACTGCTAAGATGGTTTCAAAATATAGACCAAATGCTTTTATTGTGGGCGTTTCTCCTGACATTAGGATGGTTAGAAAGATGAAGTTAGTTTGGGGGGTTTATCCTATAAAATGTGAAAAAACTAACAACATTGAAGAAATGGTTTTGGAGGCAATTAGCAAGTCTAGTGCTTCTAATTTAATTAAAGAGGGCGATTTGATAGTAATTACTGCAGGCGTACCATTGGGTACTACAGGTACTACAAATATGATAAGAGTTCATTTGGTTGGCAATATTATCCTGAGAGGAATTGGTGTTGGACATAGTTCATATACAGGGACAGTTTGTGTTGCTAGTACTTTGAAGGATTTTAAAGAAAAGATGAAAGCTGGGTGCATTGTAGTTGCAAAAAGTATTGATGAAGAGTTAGCTAAATATACTACAGAAGCTGGGGCGCTAATAGTGGAAGAAGGAGGGCTTACTTCAAATGCTGTAATACTTGGAATAAATTTTGGTATTCCTGTTGTAATCGGTGTAGAAGGAGCTGTTGAGCTTCTAAAAGATGGCCTAGTAGTTACAGTTGATGCAGAGAAGGGATTAATTTATCAAGGAGAAATAAACGTTAGATAGTTTTGACGTTTTGTGCTAAAATAATATAGAAGGTTTTGAAAATTATGTTATTAAAATAAGTTATTTTTAAATTACCCTGGTTCTGCCAGGGTATTTTTCTGAGAAAGTGGGTGTCGATATGAAAAATTATGACGTAATAATTGTAGGTGCTGGTCCTGCTGGAATATTTGCTGCATTAGAGCTTACTAAAAGGCTTGAGAACAGCTCTATTTTAATAATTGAGAAGGGACACGATATATCCAAAAGACATTGCCCTATGAGGGATAGAAAAACTCAGTGCTTGAATTGTTCACCTTGTGCGCTAATGAGCGGTTGGGGTGGTGCAGGTGCGTTTAGCGATGGAAAGCTTACCCTGTCTACTGATATTGGTGGGAATCTTGCTGATATTGTAGGTGAGGAAAAATTGAGTAGCTTAGTTTCGTATGTGGACAAAATATGGGTAGATTTTGGAGGGACACAGCAGGTTTTCTCTCCTAATCAGGAAGAAGAAATGGAGCTAAAAAAGAGATCTATACTGGCTGATTTGAAATACATCCCTTTTAGGGTGAGACACTTAGGGACTGATAAATCACCAATTATATTACAAAATATGAAAGAGGAACTTGAAAAGAAGATAGACATACTTACTTCATCTACTGTGGACGAAATAATTGTAAAAGATAATAAAGTAAAGGGCGTTAAAGTGTCTGATGGAACAGTTTATAAGAGCAAGTACGTTATTGTATCACCTGGTCGTGACGGCGCTGATTGGATTTTTAATGAGGCCAAAAGGTTGGGGATTGAAGTTCAAAACAATCCAGTTGATATCGGTGTAAGAGTAGAGGTTCCTGCTACCATTATGGAGCAACTAACAAAGATAACATATGAAATAAAATTAGTCTATTACTCAAAGTTATTTGAAGATAAGGTAAGGACCTTTTGTATGAATCCTTATGGAGAAGTAGTAAGTGAACAAAGCGACGGCGTAATTACTGTAAACGGCCACAGTTATGCAGATAGAAAGACTGAAAACACAAACTTTGCTTTGCTTGTAAGTAAATCCTTTACAGAACCATTTAAAGAACCTATTTCTTACGGTAAATATATTGCAAGACTTGCAAATCTTTTAGGTGGGGGCGTTTTGGTACAAAGGCTGGGGGATCTTTTGGAAGGTAGAAGATCTACAAAAGAAAGGCTTCTAAAATCAGTAGTTGTGCCTACTTTAAAGGGTGCTACCCCTGGAGATATAAGTTTAGTCTTGCCTTATAGGCATCTTAAAAGCATTATAGAGATGTTGCAAGCATTAGATAAACTTGCACCGGGTGTCTATTCTCGTTATACTTTACTTTATGCTGTTGAAGTTAAGTACTATTCTTCAAGGCTAAAATTGGACTCTAATTTGATGACCCCTATTGAAGGATTGTATGGAGCAGGAGACGGAGTAGGGGTAACAAGAGGGCTAATTCAAGCTTCGGCATCAGGGGTTTTAGCTGCAAATAGCATTATTAACAAGATAAAAAACTACAATTAAAGGAGGATAACGATGTCAGATAAAGCTCAAGAAAAGAGTGCAAGTATTATGGAACCTGTAATCTTGCCCAATGTAAAAAAAGTTATAGCGATATTAAGCGGTAAGGGCGGAGTAGGAAAGAGCACGGTTACTTCACTGTTAGCTTGCGAGTTTGCAAGAAGAAACTTTAAGGTGGGAATTCTTGATGCTGATGTAACTGGACCTAGTATACCAAAGCTTTTTGGAGTTAATAAAAAATTAGAGGTAAAAAACGATAAATTGCAACCAGCTACCACGAAATTGGGTATAAAAGTGGTATCACTTAATTTGCTTTTGCCCTCAGAAGACGATCCCGTAATATGGCGTGGTCCAATGCTTTCAAAGGTTATAAAGGAATTTTGGGAACAGGTTGATTGGGGAGAATTAGACTATCTATTTATAGACTTGCCACCTGGAACCTCTGATGTTGTGATTACAGTCTTTCAATCAATTCCAGTTGAAGGCGCTATTGTAGTTACTACTCCGCAAGATCTAGCATCTTTAATAGTTAAAAAGAGCATGAAGATGGTAAAAAGAGTAAAAAATGGAAAACTTTTAGGAATTGTGGAGAATATGAGCTACTTTGTTTGCCCTGATAATCAAAAAGAATATTATATATTTGGAGCTTCTAAGGTTGAGAAAATTGCTATGGAATATGGAATAGAAGTTTTGGCAAAAGTGCCAATTGACCCAATAATGGTTCAAATGGCTGATGAGGGCAAGATAGAGGAATATACAAAAAACATATTTTCACATGTAAAGTTTTAATTTTCTTTTTCAAATTTTGAAAGGAGAAAAGTTATGATAGGTTTTACCAAGCTTATTTGTGGAAAGGCTACTGTCTCAGACGTGATAAAAGAAAGAGATAAAGGGAGCTCTGCAAAGGACCCAAAGCTTCTTCAATTCACTACTGAAAATAGACCTCTTGTAGTATGGAATGTCACGAAAGCTTGCAATCTAAAGTGTAAACATTGTTATATAAATGCAGGAGAAAAGGCTTCAAATGAACTTTCCACAGAGGAAGCAAGAGCCCTAATAGATGATCTCTCAACTTTGGGTACTCCTGTACTCTTATTTTCTGGTGGAGAGCCGCTATTAAGGGAAGATATATTTGAATTGGCAGAGTATGCTTTTTCAAAAAATATTAGACCAGTTCTTTCTTCTAATGGAACTCTCATAACAGAAGATGTTGCTAAGAAACTTAAAGATAGTCACTTTCAGTATGTAGGCATTAGTTTGGATGGTTTAGAAAAGGTTCACGATGGGTTTAGAGGAGTGGAGGGTGCTTTTAGAAAATCTATTGAGGGTATAAAAAACTGTTTAAAAATTGGGCTTAAGTCAGGAGTTAGGTTTACTGTAAACAAGATGAACTTTCAAGATTTACCTGCTGTTCTTGATTTTGTGGCAGAAAATAATATTCCGAGATTTTGTATGTATCATTTGGTTTATTCTGGAAGAGGCAAAGATATGCTTGATCTTGACTTGACTAAAGAACAGAACGTAGAGCTTTTTAATATGCTTGTTAAAAAGACTATTGAGTTTGATAAAAAAGGCATGGACCTGGAGATACTTACTACAGACAACCACGCAGATGGTATTGCGCTTTATCTATACCTTACATCAAATAATCCTGACAAAGCTGACGAAATAAAAGAGCTATTGAAGATGCACGGTGGATGTTCGGCGGGAACAAAATTTGCAAATATTGATAATGAGGGCAACGTTCATCCATGCCAGTTTTGGCTTCACTATAATCTTGGAAATATAAGAGAAAGACCATTTTCACAGATCTGGACAGATGAAAATGAACCTCTTTTAAAAAAACTTCGAAACAAAGAGAGATATTTAAAAGGCATATGTGGTGAGTGTAAATATAACTATCTTTGTGGTGGTTGCAGAATTAGAGCTGAGGTGGTTCATGGCGATATTATGCAAGAAGATCCTGCATGTTATATAGATAAATTAGAATTTTGATTTTTAATTTATTTATTTGAAAGGGGAATTTTTATGTTTCCTATGTATAGGGCGAGACGAATAAGACGAGATGGCATAAGAGAAATATTGAATAATTCGTTAGTAGAACCAAAAAAACTTATGCTCCCAATATTTGTGATACCAGGATCTGGCAAGACTGAAGAGATAGTTAGTATGCCTGGAGTATACAGATACACTGTGGACAAGGTTTTAGATTTTGTAGAAGAGGTAGTACAATTCGGTATAAAATCTATAATATTTTTTGGGGTTTCTGAAATAAAAGATTCTATTGGGAGCTGGGCATTTAACAGTGAAGGAGAAGTTCAAAAAGCCATTCGACTTGTGAAAAAAGAATTTCCTGATATGGTGGTGGCTGCAGACACGTGTTTATGCGAGTATACCGATCATGGACATTGTGGTATAGTAAAGGACGGCGAAATCTTAAACGATGAAACTCTAAAAGTCCTTAACGATGTTGCAATCTCTTACGCCGAAAGCGGTGCAGATATAATTGCTCCTTCTGGTATGATGGACGGGATGGTTTTGTCCATTAGAAATGCGCTGGACAACAAGGGATTTTATAACACGATTATAATGAGCTATTCTGCTAAATACTCTTCTTGTTTTTACGGTCCTTTCAGAGACGCTGCTGACTCTGCCCCAAAATTTGGTAATAGAAAAACTCATCAAATGAGCCCGTTTTTTGGTTATAATGAAGCTATAAAGGAAGCTCTTATAGATGTAGAGGAATGTGCTGATATCTTGATGGTAAAGCCGGGCCTTGCCTATCTTGACGTATTAAAAGCTGTTAAAGATGTTGTTCTTTTGCCGGTTGCAGTGTACAACGTGAGTGGCGAATATTCTATGGTAAAGGCTGCAAGCATAAACGGCTGGTTAGATGAAATGAGTACTGTTTCAGAAATTTTCTATGCTTTTCTGAGAGCTGGAGCTGATATTATTATTTCTTATCACTCTTTGGATTACGCAAAGTGGCTAACCAAAAATGGTAAGTGATTTAATCAGCGCTTTTAAGAAGGGAGATATAAATTGAAGCCCGATAACAATCAACCTATTTTGTGTTCCTGGAATACCACACAAGAGTGCAACTTAAAGTGCGTCCACTGCTACCGAGATGCAGGTGAAAGAAAGTATAACGAGCTTGCTACTAAAGAAGGAAAATCGTTACTTGATGAGATAAAAAAAGCAGGATTTAAGATTATGGTGTTTAGCGGCGGAGAACCCCTTTTGAGGAAGGATATATTTGAATTAACAAGATATGCAAGTAGCATTGGACTGAGACCTGTTTTTGGGACTAATGGAACTCTTATTGATAAAGAAGTAGCTTTGAAACTAAAGGATGCAGGTGCTGCAAGAATTAGTATTAGTTTGGACAGTCTGAACCAATCAGAACACGATAAGTTTAGAGGCACAGAGGGAGCATGGTCTAGGGCTGTAAGCGCTATGAAGATACTCAAAGAAATTAATCTTTCGTTTCAAATAAACACTACTGTAACCAAAAGAAACATTAATGAAATTTTAGATATTACAGATTTTGCTGTTGAAATTGGCGCTGATGCGCATCATATTTTCTTTTTGGTGCCTACTGGCAGGGCTGTGGATATTGAAATAGAAAGTTTAAATGCCCAAGACTACGAAGATCTTTTGAAAAAGGTGCTTTTAAAGTCTAGGAGTGTGAATATAGAACTAAAGCCTACTTGTGCTCCGCAATACATGAGAATTGCAAAAACTTTGGGAATTGAAACCAGGTTTACAAAAGGTTGTCTTGCTGGCACTGGATATTGCTCGATAACTCCTGAGGGTGATGTGTGGCCCTGTCCGTACATGCCCATAAAGGTAGGAAACGTAAAACTTGAGAAGTTTTCTGACATTTGGAGAGATGCTCCTTTGTTTAAAGAGCTAAGAGAGGGCAATCTTAAAGGATCTTGTGGAAAATGTGTATACAAAGAAATTTGTGGAGGTTGTAGAGCAAGAGCTCTCTTTTATAACAAAGACTATTTAGGAGAAGAACCCTGGTGTCTAATGAGAAGAAAATAAAGCTAACTGAGGTGGAAGAGGCTCTTTTAGAAAAAATTCAACACAATTTTCCTATTGTAGAAAAGCCTTTTGACGAGTTGGGCGCCCAATTGGGAATTAGTCCAGAAATGACGATAGAACTACTTAAGAAGTTGAAGTCAGAAGGCATAATCAGGTTGATAGGTGGCGTATTTGATCCAAGAAAATTAGGCTTTAAAGGAACTCTAATAGGATTAAAAGTTGACAAAAATCACATTGACAGAATAGTAGAGAAGATTAATGAATGTCATGGCGTTTCTCATAACTATCTTAGAGATCATGAATATAACCTTTGGTTTACCTTGATAATGCCGTCCAAAGAAGAAATTAATGCTTTTATCGAGGAGCTAAGAAAAGAAGACGGGGTAATAAGTTTGATAGAGCTTCCTGCTAAAAGAATTTTTAAAATTGATGTAAGGTTTAAAATTAAAGATTAAAAAATAAAAAGTTATTAAGGACAAGTTTATCTATGAAGAATTTTTTTGACGAAAGTGACCTTGAGAAATTTCCTAATTCTACTGATGCTACCTATATACCTGTTGTATCGTGTGGAGACCTTTCTGGAATTGGACTAATTTCTCTAATTAAGTATTTGGTAAAAAATAAAGATAAAAAAATTATACTCTTTACTAGCAAGGCCTTTTTTGATGAACTGTGTGATTATATGGATTATGATGTTGATATTCCTATTTTTGATAGCTCTAAAGGTTATGGAATTGTAGATATTAACTGTAATTTTGGTTTAGAGGTTCTTGGCAAGCCAAATGATAAAGTCGGAAAGTTCTCATATCAGTGTTTTGTGGAATCTTTAGAGTTTGTAGAAGATAAAAGTTCAAAATTTTATTTGACTTTGCCAGTCAATAAATATTTGATATCAAAATCTACTGGCAAAAAATTTTTAGGGCATACTGCCTTTCTTGAAGAGAGGTATTCAAGAGACATTAGCATGAACTTCTTTGACGGATTATATCTTTTGAATCTTCTTTCCCATCATATACCAATTAAAGATGTTCCAGACCAGATTACCTTTGAAAGGCTAACTTGTTCTCTTCAATCTATAATATACCTTGCAAATATATTTGGTATAAAGCCATTAAAGATTGCTATTTTGGGTCTCAACCCTCATGCAGGTGAAGGTGGAAGCATTGGTAGCGAAGAAGAGCTAGTCATAAAGCCATTTATAGAATATGTGAGATCAAACTATCCATATGTTGAGTTTTTTGGCCCTCTTTCGCCTGATTCAGCATATTTTAGCTTAAAAGAACTTGATATAAAGATTGTAATATCTCTTTATCACGATCAATTCTTGTCAATCATGAAAGCTTTGTCTTTTCCAAGGATAATTGAGATAAATACAGGATTGCCATTTTTAAGATGCACTTTGGCTCACGGAGTGGGGTATTCTATTGCAAAGACTCCTCAAATGGTAGATGAGGAGGGGTTAAAGCTGGTATTTGATTTTTATGAAAAACTCATTTGTTTTACTAACAATAATTCATAAAATATTTATTAAATAATGAAAAACCTTGCGCCTCTAAAAAGATACGGTCAAAATTTTTTAGTGGATCAAAATATTTCAAAAAAGATAATTGAATCAGCGCTTATCGAGAAAGAAGACCTTATATTAGAAATTGGGCCTGGGAAGGGGGCGCTCACAAAGTATCTTGTAAAACTTCCGAATGATTATTTTGGGATAGAAGTGGACAGAGGTTTGTATGATCTTTTGTGTAAAGAATTTGAAAAAGATCTGGCTTTATGTGGGAAAAAAATTATATTAGCTGACGTTCTTGAAACTGATCTGGGATTTATAGAAAAAAAGGTAAACGTGATTTCAAACTTGCCTTACAATATTGCATCTTTAATAATTGTAAAAATGATAAAAGAGAATATATATTTGAAGAGTATGACTTTAATGATTCAAAAGGAAATGTCCCAAAGGCTTTTTGCCATGCCAGGAGCTAAAGAATATGGGAGATTGAGCGTTTTAGTTCAAAATTTTTTCGAGGGAAGCATAATTTTTGAAGTTAAAGAGAGTTGCTTTTATCCAAAACCAAAGGTAAGATCTGTAGTAATAAGATTAATTCCAAAAAGTGATTTTTACGAAAAGAGATTGTACTTTATAGACTTTGAAAATTTCTTGAAGAGGGTATTTTCTCAGCCAAGAAAAATTATAAAAAATGTATTAACTGAAAAGTATATTAGAATATTTTCAGAGACAAATACAGACCTCCTACATTTAAGACCTGAACAAATAGATCCTGAGACATACTGGAGGATTTTTAGACTCTCAAAAGAAAGAACTCTTTAGAAATTAATTTCCATAACAAGGGGGGCGTGATCGGATGGTTTTGGTGTTCTTCTTTTTCTAAGGGACAGGTCAACTTCTACATTTTTTACTTTATTTATAAGAGGTTTGGTTACCAAAATATAATCTATTCTCATGCCCTTGTTTTTCCATATGTCGCCTCCAATATAGTTAAACCATGTAAAACCCGGATCGTTGGGGTGTAGGTGTCTGTATGTGTCTATGAAACCGTAATTTAGAAGTTCTCTTAAAGCTTTCCTTTCTTCTGGCATCGTGCCGATAGTGTCCTTTAAGATTTGTGGGTCATATACATCAAAATCTGTCAAAGCTACATTAAAGTCTCCGAGCATAATTATGGGATCGTTTGGAGTAAAGTTCTCTTTGAGAAAAGCAAGTAATTTTTTATAAAAATCTAATTTATAATAAAACTTGTCTGTACCCCTAAGGTCGCCGTGAGGGAAGTATATGTTCATAAGAATAAAGTTTTCAAACTTTACAAAAAGAGATCTTTTCTGATTTACAGTGTCTTGAAATTCGTTTTCAAAATGACTTGAATCAAGTTTTGTGCAAACTGCTACTCCATTGTATGATTTTTCTCCTGATACCAGACACTTGTAATCTGGAAATGCAAGGTTTGGAAAAAGATCCGGAGTACACTTTATCTCCTGGAGAGCTATTATTTCTGGGTTGTGTTTTTCTATAAGTAAGTTTACAATATCAGTCCTACTTCTTATAGAATTTACATTAAAAGTAGTTATAATCAAATTTAGACTCCTTTTAAAGAATAGAGGATTTTATGAAAAAATATATTATAGACGTTCAATTGCCAAATATAAATAAGAGACTAAGCTATTATATCAAATCTGAGAAGGATGTTGAATCAGGGTCTCTTGTAGATGTGCCTGTAGGTGAAAAAAACTATTTAGGCATTGTTGAGTCTTCGAAAGAAGTTTTGGGAGAGGAGAATTTATCCGAATTTAAATTTGTTAACTCAATTTATGAGAAAAAATTTTTCAATGATGACCTATACAGGTTATATAAATTCGTCTGTGAATATTATTTTGTTAGTCCCAGCAATGCTCTTAGTCTTTTTCCTTCTTTTAATATAAAGTTATTATCAAAAAATAAAGTAAAAATATCAAAAAAAGGACAAGAAGTCTTAGAATGCTCTTTGTTAATTCCAGATGACCTAAAGTTTTTATTAGAGCAGTTAAATAAGAGAGAATATGACCTTTCATATATAAAAGGTAAGTACAAAGATACTTTTAGATACGCTCTATCTGAGAAACTGATAGATATAGTTAGTGAAACTACTGCGAAAAATGATAGGGCTAATCTTGATCTGTGTGAAGATGCTAATGAGATTAAAGAATGCAAAAACTTAACAATTTTAAACGATGAACAAGATAAAGCTTTTAGGTATTTCAGGAGACATCTAAATAAATACAGTGAACTTTCTTTGGTAGGAACTACAGGGAGCGGAAAAACTGAGGTTTATCTAAAGCTTATTATGGAAGTTTTGAAAAATGGGAAGAATACAGTGCTTCTTTTGCCAGAAATTACTCTTGCTACGCACTTTGTAGATATATTGGAAAAAAGATTTTCTAGCCATGTATATGTTTGGCACAGTCAATTGGGCAGGTCTGAAAGAAACAGACTTTTGAGCGTTATCCCAAATCTGACGGGGAAGATATTTATTGGGCCAAGGTCTTTGATCTTTCTTCCTATAAACGATATAGGTCTAATTGTAGTAGACGAAGAGCAAAGCGAGAACTATAAGCAAGACGACTTTATAAGATACGATGCAAGAATTCTTGCTAGAAAAAGGGCAGAGTATAATAATTGCCCAGTTTTGTACGTGAGCGCTACTCCGAGTGTAGATTTAGGAAAAAGAATTCTTAATGGAGAAGTTTTTTCTTATTTTTTGTCCAAAAGGTTTGGAGATTTTAGCTTGCCAAAAATAAATATTGTTAAAAAAAAGAGTTTTTACGGCTCATTTAGCGAAGAATTTATAAACTCTTTGAAAGAAGTAAAAGAAAAGAAGGAACAAGCTGTTGTTTTTGTGCCAAGAAGGGGGTTTTATCCGTTTGTGAGTTGTGCTGACTGCGGAGAGTTAGTAAAGTGCAAAAATTGTGATGTGCCGATGTGCGTTCATGTTATAAACGGCAAAAGAGTGTATGTATGTCACCATTGTGGATATAGGCTCACCACGGATCCTGTGTGCAAAAAGTGTTCAGGTTTGAATTTCAAACAATATGGAGCTGGCTCCCAGAGGATTGCCGAAGAGTTAAAGAATCTCTTCCCTGATGCAAATGTAGCAAGAATTGACTCTGATAGCGTAAATACCTACTCGAAGCTAAAAGCTGTTCTTAAAGATATAGCAGATGGTAAGATAGACTTCTTGGTTGGCACTCAGATAATTACAAAGGGTTTAAACTTTCCGAAAATAAACTTTGTGGGCATACCCTTTCTGGAACCTTTAACTTCTATACCAGATTTTAGGTCATTTGAAAAGCTATATCAATTGCTAGTTCAGGTAACGGGCAGGGCAGGGAGATATTCTGTGGATGGAAAGGTAGTAATTCAGGCGAGCGATGAACAGGTATCTATTATTCGTAAGTATACGACGATAAGCTATTGGGATTTTTTGCTAGAAGAATTGGAATTAAGAAAGGAAATGTTTTGTCCTCCCTTTAGCTACGAAGTTATATTTAGATGGAATGGAAAATTGACAGAGGTAAAGGACGAGGCGAAAAAATTTAGAGAAATTTTAAAAGAAATATACATCCTATTTGACAATAGGGACATAAAAGTAACTGGACCAAAGTTTTGTCCAATTTTAAGACTGCATGGAAATTATAGGATGTATTCTTTGATCAGATTCAAGGATGAGGCTACAAGAAAAGATTTTCTTGAAATATTGCTGAAGAGATATTCTCCTAAGGATAAAAAAATATTTATTGTAGACGTAGATCCACTGTATTATTTTTAGGATTAAAATGATCTATTTTGGAGTTCAAATAATTTTTTAGCTACGTCTTTATAAAGACCTTCAGATAACCTCAAATACTTAATAATATATAATTTTTATCTTAATCTAAAGCTTTTAACTTGATATACCAATGTATTAAAAAGGGAAGACTGAGATATTCTGAGTTTATAATAATTATAAGAAAGCGAAAAAAAGCGAAAAGATAAATATGATTAAGTTAGTATTATCTATTTTAAAAGTTACGAATTATATTTTTACATTAATATAGTTTATAATTAAATTTAATTTTATTTAAATAACTAAAGAGGAGGTTTTTATGAACAAGCCTACTTTTGAAGAATTGCTAGAACAGAACAAAGAACTTTTAAAAAGATTGGAAGTTCTTGAAAAAGAAAACGAAGCATACAAATTAGATAATGAAAAGTTGCATAATTATATACAAAATATAAAAAATGATTTAAATTGTTTTGATTTTCTTTCTAAAGATTTAATTAGCATAATTTCAAATTTACATCATTCACTATCATCAGCTCAAGCAAGTAATTACTTGGTTTTAAATAGATTGGAAGTGTTTAAAAAAGAATTAGAGGCCATAATTAGATCAGTGTCTGAAATGAATAGCGGTATTACAAATTTAGTTAATTCTATAGAAGATATTAATAAGATTCAATCAGAAGTTGATAAAACTTTGGATAATGGAGCTTCAAAATTGAACGAAACTTTAGATAACGTTAACTTATCGGTTAAATCAATTGAAGATGCTGTTAAGACTAGCCATGAATTAAGAGAGAATATGGGATCTATAGGTCAAATTGTAAAGGTTATTATGGATATAACAGAACAAACTAATTTGCTTGCTTTAAATGCAGCAATAGAAGCTGCTCGTGCTGGTGAATCTGGTAGAGGATTTACTGTTGTTGCTGATGAGGTTAGGAAGTTGGCAAGTAAAACTTCTAAATCTGCTGAAAGTATTAAATCGGTTGTAGATAATACTATTAAAAAAGCTGAAGATTCTACGCAAAAGATAAAGATAGCTGAAAAAGTTATAACAAAGAACATTAAATACGTTGAAGATCTAAAAGACAATTTCGATCTCATGCAAAGAAAAATTAAAGAATTATCAGATCTTATTACAACACAGAGTGCTGCAACAGAAGAACAATCTGCAATATCAGAAAATATAGTTTCAAATATCAAAAATCTATCTTTAACTATGAAAAAAATAGAAGAAACTGAAAATTCTAACCTTGAAAAACTTCCTAATTCAATAAAGATTGCTGAAAAAGCTTTTGAGGATATTAAAAATATTAAGTCGGAAGTTTATATTGATATATATGAAAGAATAATAGATCATTCGAATTTTATGCTAAATATAATCGATTTAGTTTCTGGAAAAAAAGCTTTTCATGTAATAGATCATACTCAATGTAAATTTGGAAAATGGTATTATGATTCTAAAACAAAGGATTTTATAGAAAAATGTGCACAGAGTTCTTCTCCAAATATTAAAAAAGTTTATACTAATATTGAAAAGCCACATGAAATTTATCATAAAATGGGTTTAGAAGCAGAACAGTTTTATAAAAATAATAAAGAAGAAGAGCTTTTTAGTAAGATCTCTGATCTAGTAAATTATTCTTCTGAAATAGCAAAAAAACTATCTGAATTAGCTGAAAATGCTAAAAATTGTTAAAAATTTTATTTTTAAAAATATATAATTACTTTTTTAACAAAATTTAACAAAAATTTGTTACTACTTACTAAATACAAGGAATATCAAATTTGATTCTAATAGTTAAATATTATAGAATGTTTTTATTTATTGATCTTATTGATAATTATATATGTTATCATTTCAAACTATACTCTTTAAATTTTGCTGTTTGTAGAAAAATGAAATTTTTATTTAATTAGGAGTAATTTGTATGAGTTTAGATTTTTTTGAAGCAATATTACGCTCTTCTTTATTTGGCGTTTATATAAACCAGGGAGAAGATGGTAGGATAGTTTTTGCAAATAAACGTATTGCTGAAATTTTAGGGTATGATAGCCCAGATGAACTTATAGGAAAGAGCGTTTTAGACATTGTTGGGGATATTAAGGATGAAATAAGGGTAAATTTGAAAAGACGTACAATGGGAGAAGTTTTTGCTGTAGAGCACTCTCAACACTTTCTTTTATCAAAGTCAAACACATTAGTTCCTGTATCCGCATTTGTTTACACTATTGAGTACGAAAACAAACCATCTGGGTTGGTTCTTATTTTAGATAAAAGTAAAGAAAAGTCATACGAAAAGCTTTTTTTCACTCTAAGCCAAATAAATCAACTAATAGTAAGAATAGACGATGAACAAGAGTTGCTTAAGAAAGCTTGTGATGTAATAGTCGATGAGGTAGGTTTTCTATATTCTTCGATAGGCTATATAGATGAAAATTTGCTTTTTAAACAAATTTATACGAAAGCTAAAATAAAAGAATTGGAAGAATCTGTGAGAAATCTGACAATCGGTATAGATGAACAAACTCCATATGGCAGGGGCTCAGTATCAAAAGCTTACCACACAAAGAAGGTAAGCCTAATACCAGATGCGGCAAAGCTAAAAGATACTTCATACTGGCATGATTTTTATAATGCTTATAATATATGTTCGACTTGTTCAATACCTATTCTCAGTAAAGGTGAAGTAAAATATATTTTACTAATCAATGATACAATGCCCTCTTTTGATCGAGATCATTTATATCTTTTAGAAGAGCTTCAGTTAGATTTATCTTTTGCGTTGGAAAAGATTGAATCCCAGAAAAATATGCTTGTCTTAAACCAGGCTATCTCTGTGTCTCACGAGTGGGCGGTAATCACAGATAGAAATGGCACTATAATAGACGCAAACAAAGCAGTGTCTGATATTTCAGGCTATTCAAAAGAAGAGCTCATTGGCAAAAACCCAAGAATATTTAAGTCAGGTTATCATGATAAAGCTTTTTATGAAAAACTTTGGAAAAAGATCTTGTCAGGAGAGTCTTGTACCTGTAGGTTTGTAAACAAGGCAAAAGATGGCTCAATTTTTTATCTTGATTCAATATTAATACCAGTTATGCATGACGGTGAGGTTTATCGCTTTGTTGATTTATCAATAAACGTTACAAAGCTTGTAGAGTATGAAAATCAATTAGAGCTGAGGTCAAAGATTTATAACACACTTTATAAAATTATCAGCTTATCTCTTCAGGTGAAGACTAAAGATGAGTTTTTAGAATTATTGCCACGCCTTTTAGTAGAAAATCTTGATATGCCATTGGCTTATATAATTTTAAAAAACAATGAAAACTTTGAAATTAAATATTCTTCGGCTAAAGAGACAAGATATCAGTTTTTAGATTGGGCAAAAACTGCAGTCCAACTATTTATAAACAATCAATTTATAAACAATCAAGGCGCACATTCAGACGACCCACTAATAAGGAGTCTAACTAAAAAGGGCGCATATTTATTGGATGACATTTGCTCACAAGATATTTGCCCATTTAAGAAATTTGTTTGTTCTTATGGATTTAATTCGTGTTTTGCGCTAAGCATATCCTTTAAGGAGAATATTATTGGCTCTCTTGTCTTGGTTTTTGAAAAAGGAATGCTTTTCAATGATGAGATATTTAATTTATTCGAGGTTATTCAGCAGCAAATTGAATTTATCTTGAATAAACTGGAAGATGAAAAGTTCTCAAAGATAACCATTAGCGCACTGAACTCTGGTTTTGAGTTTGTTATTGTTACAGATAGTAATTTTAATATTGTATATGTTAATAACAAGACTCTTGATATTTCTGGATATTCAAGAGAAGAGATTATAGGTAAGCATCACTCAATATTTTCCTCCAAAACCCACACAAAAGAGTTTTCAAAAAAATTTTACAAAATTCTGAAATCTGGAAATACTTATTCAGGATTAATTAAATACAGAATTAAAAATGACATATTAAAGGATTTTTACGTTAATATAACGCCCTTTTTTGAGGGTTCAAATATTACGCATTATATAGCAGTAGGCAAAGAAATTGGAAATGATGACGATCTTTTAAAAGAGTTATATAGATTGGCTAATTATGACGATATAACTGGCCTATTTAATTTAAATTCTTTCAAAAAAGAATTAGAGAAATTTTTGGAAAGGGCTAAAGCTGAAAGCCAAATAGGCGCAGTGGCCGTAATAAATCCAATAAACTTTAAAAGAATAAACGAAGCCTTTGGCTTTTCAGTTGGCGACAATGTGCTAAAACAGATAGCTCAAAGGCTAAAAGACAATCTAAAGACATACGATGTGATTGCAAGGTTGGAGTCTGACAGATTTGGCATTCTGCTAAAAGATCTGAGGGCAGAAAAAGATATACTTATAGTAGCTTCAAAGATATTGAGTAAGATTATAAAACCCTATGAGATTTTGAATCAAAATGTTTTTCTTTCATTTAACATTGGATTGAGTCTTTTTCCAAAAGATGCTAATATTCCTGAGGATTTACTAAATAAAGCTCTGATTGCACTTAGAGATGCCAAAGAAAAGGGAGAAAATCAGGTTGGCTTTTTTAGAAAAGAATTAGAAATAGAGGTCACAAAAGCTTTAATGCTAAAGTCAGATTTAGAGCTTGCAATAGCCAACAAAAAATTTGTCGCCTTCTATCAGCCATATGTAGATAAGGATAGAAAAATCGTAGGTGCAGAGGCTCTAATGCGATGGGTTAAAAATGGCAAAATAATATTGCCAATGGATTTTATAGAGCACTTAGAGAAGACGTCTTACATAATAGATGCAGAGAATCAACTCATAGAAAACGTACTTGATGACTTACAATCTTTTAAAAGAACTATTCCCGTATCGATCAATCTTTCTTCACAAAGCTTGATGCAAAGGAACTTGAGGGATGATTTGATTTCTAAGCTGGAATTTCATCATCTGCCAATGGATTTATTAAAAATAGAGATAGTTGAGAGAACTTTTATAAATAACTTTGAACATATTTCGGATCTTATTAGAGAGTTAAAAAAATATGGCATATATTTTTCTTTGGATGACTTTGGCACTGGATTTTCTTCCCTGTATTACCTGTCAATGCTTGACATTGAGACGCTAAAGATAGATATATCTTTCATAAGAGGTATAGAAAACTCTAAAACACGAAATATCATAAATTCTATTATCTTTCTTGCTCACTCACTAAATATAAAAACAATTGCAGAGGGAGTAGAAACTATAGAGCAGTTTGAGATCCTAAAATCTATGAATTGTGATTATTTTCAGGGATATTTTTTCCATAGACCTATGCCAAGAGATGATTTTGGTAAAATTTTAGGAAATATTTAAAGGTTATAAATAAATTTTTGGAGGCTTTAAGTTGGAGAATAGATTAGATTTCAAAATTGACTTGAGAAAAAAGAGTTTTTTGAGACAGCTTTTTGAGAAATCTATTAATGAGATATATATTTTCCATCCAAAGAGTTTAAAATTTTTTGCTGTAAATCAGGCTGCCAGGAAGAACTTAGGATTTTCACCTGAAGAACTTAGCAATATGACCCCAGTTGACTTGAAGCCAGAGATGAGCGTGGATCGCTTTAAGAGGCTGCTTGAACCCTTGATAAAGGGTGAAAAAGGGAGTATTTCTTTTCAAACTAAGCATCGCCGAAAAGACGGCACTCTTTATCCTGTAGAGGTGAACTTGCAGCTTATTAGCTACAGGGGCAAAAACCTATGCATTGCCTTTATCTCTGACATTACAGAAAGAGTTCTAATAGAAGATGAGATGCAAGAGGCCCAACTAAAATTTGATGTGGTCATTAACTCAGTTTGGGATGCTATTGTAATAATCGACGATCAAGATAGAGTAACTTTTTGGAATAAAGCTGCAGAAAAGCTCTTTGGCTATTCTTGGGAAGAAGTTATTTGGAAGAAATTGGATCAATTTCTCGTTCCTGGTAGTTATTATAAGCCTCATATTGAGACGATAAAGCATAACTTTTTAGAAGGAAAAGGAAATTCCTTAGATAGGGTAGTAGAAATGAAAGTAAGAAATAAGGATGGAAGAGAGGTCTTTATAGAAGTTTCCTTATCAATTTTTAATTTTAAGGATAATTGGTATAGCGTTGGAATTGCAAGAGATATTGGTGAAAGAAAAAAGTTGGAAGAAGAAAACAAGATAAAGGAAGAGAGACTCAGATTGATGCTGGAGGGCTTGCCTACCCCCGCCTGGCTGATTACAAAGGATAGAAAAATTCTTGCACAAAACAAGATGGCTGAAAAGTTATTTTATACTAAGGTTAATGGCTATTGTTGGGAAGAAATTCACAAAAATAAGTATATACAGAAAACAAATAAAGATGTATATGAAAATATAGGCGTGCCTTTGCCTGACACAAAGTGCTATTTTTGTAAAGCTGATGATGCACTTTCAAGAAATGAATCGATAAACATTGAAGTGGAGCTTGAAGACAAAATATGGGATACCTGGTGGATACCCTTAGGAGGCGATATTTACCTTCATTATGCCAATGACGTTACTAAGTATAAAAATATTGAAAAAGAACTTTATCTTCTATCAATTACGGATCCTTTGACTGGAGCATATAACCGTCGATACTTTCTTGAGAGATTAGATGAAGAAATAGAGAGGTCAAGGAGGACGGGTTCTAAATTTTCTGTAATAATGCTCGATATTGACAATTTCAAGGGCATAAACGACAAGTTTGGTCACAATGCAGGGGATTTAGTTTTAAAAAGTTTATCTGAGACGATAAAAGATAGAATAAGAAAAATTGATATATTTGCACGCTGGGGCGGCGAGGAATTTGTAATATTGCTCCCCGAAACTACTCCAGAAAGGGCTTTAATTTTAGCAGAAGAACTTAGAATTAGATTGAATAATCTAAAAATTGAGGGCATTAAGGGCTTTACTGTAAGTTTAGGTATTGCAGGATTTCGTAAAGAAGACGATATTGACTCGTTGATAGAAAGAGCCGATAATCTGATGTATGAGGCTAAAGCCGTTGGAAAAAATTGCGTACGTTATGAAGAGTCAGGTTGATTTTAGATGTAAAATTTGACAGAGGGGGTTGAGCTAATAGTTAAAAAGATTTTTCTTATTAGTTTTTTTGTGGCATTTTTAATATTTTTGCTTCCGCTTCTATTTTTCAATGGAAGTGATAGAGAGTATTTGAACGCGGCAAATTCATTTTTTGATAAGAAAGAATATTTCAAGGCTATATCTTTTTATAATTTGGCTATTGAGTCCAATCCAAAACTGGTTGACGCATATTTTAATAGGGCAAACACATACTTCAAATTGCACGAATACGACAAGGCAGTTCAAGATTTTTCAAAAGTAATTGAACTGAACCCAAAAAACGCTGAGGCATATGAGGGTAGAGGTTTGTCGTATTATAAGTTGGCAAAAATTGATCTTGCAATAAAAGATTATCTGAAAGCAATAGAACTAAACCCAAAAAATGCAAGCTATTATAATAATCTTGGGGTTAGTTATTATGATTTGCATGAATTTGATAAAGCAGTTATTCAATATACTAAAGCAATAGATATCGATCGCACAATGTCTGTAGCATATTTTAATAGGGCAAATGCATATTATGCTTTAAGCGATTATACGAGCGCTCAAAAGGATTTTGATAGGGCAAAAAATCTTGATAATAAAAATTAAATTATGCAGATTTCATTATAAACAGCCGCTAAACTTTTTCAGCGGCTGTTTATAAGTTTTTTAACCAACTTTTTTGGGAGTTAATTTTTCTTCTACAAATTTTCCGTCAATTTCAAGGGTGCCATTTTGTGCAAATAATGCTGTATCAAACATAACATCGAGCATAATAGTTTCCATTATAGCTCTTAGGCCTCTTGCACCTGTATTTCTCTTTATTGCTTCCTTTACTATATAATCAAGCGATTCTTCGGTAAAGTTCAAAGTTATGTTATCCATTTCTAAGAGTTTTTTGTACTGTTTTAGAATTGCATTTTTAGGTTCAGTGAGTATTTTCTTAAGTAATACTTCATCAAGGGGACTTAGGACTGCAATAATGGGCAACCTGCCAACAAGTTCGGGAATAAGACCAAAATGAATTAGGTCTTCTGGAAGTATATTTTCTTGCAAAATTTTCCATTTCTCTTCTTCTTCCTTAATCTCTCTATCAATTTTGCTTTTTGATATAAAACCTATGTTTTTTTTGCCAATTCTCGAATACACCTTTTCTTCAATCTTTTCGAAAGAACCGCCACAAATAAAGAGTATATTTTCGGTATTGATTTGTATAAACTCTTGTTGAGGATGTTTTCTTCCTCCTTGGGGTGGGACGTTTGCTATTGTGCCTTCAAGAATCTTTAATAATGCCTGTTGAACTCCTTCGCCTGATACATCTCTTGTTATTGACGTGTTTTCAGATTTTCTGCCAATCTTATCTATTTCATCTATGTACACAATTCCCTTTTCAGCAGCATGTATATCGTAGTTTGCCGCTTGAATTAACCTTAGGAGAACATTTTCAACGTCTTCGCCTACATAACCTGCTTCTGTTAGGGTAGTGGCATCTGCAATGGCAAATGGAACGTTTAGTATTTTTGCAAGGGTTTGTGCTAAAAGGGTTTTTCCAGTCCCAGTTGGACCAATTAACAAGACATTGCTTTTTAAAATTTCTACATCGTTATCGCTTTTGTCTTGCATTATTCTTTTATAGTGGTTATATACTGCTACCGACAGAACTTTTTTTACGTTTTCTTGTCCAATTACGTATTCTGAAAGTTTTGCAAATATCTCTTTTGGTTTTAGATTGTTTATAGTGCTATTATAATTTTCAAGAATTCTTTCTCTTTCTTCTCTTTCCAGTATCTTATTTGCAATTTTTATACAATCACTGCAAATTAAAGCTCCATTTTTTCCCGAGAAGAACTTTTCTACCTCTTTAGAACTTCTGCCGCAAAAGGAACATCTTTGTAAATTATCGTTATCCATATTATTTTTTACTCTCTCTTTTCCAGAATTTCATCAACTATGCCATACTCTTTAGCCTGCTTAGCATCCATATAGAAATCTCTTTCTGTATCGTTTTTGATTTTTGTGATATTTTTCCCAGTATGCTTAGCTAGTATTTGATTTAGAGTATCCTTGACTTTTAATATCTCTTTAGCCTGAATAGCAATGTCTGTGGCCTGTCCTTCAGCTCCGCCCAAAGGTTGGTGTATAAGTACTCTCGAGTTGGGCAAGCAATATCTTTTGCCCCTTTCACCTGCAGCAAGAATTACTGCAGCCATACTTGCAGCCTGACCAAAGCATATTGTGTTGACTGGTGATTTTACGTATTGCATAGTGTCATAGATAGCAAGCCCTGCAGTTACAATTCCTCCAGGGCTATTTATATAAAGATAGATGTCTCTATTGGGATCGTCTGCCTCTAAAAAGAGCATTTGGGCTACTACAAGATTTGCTACGTCTTCGTTTATTGCAGTTCCTAAGAATATTATTCTGTCATTTAGAAGTTTCGAATATATATCGTAAACTCTTTCTCCATGAGAAGTTCTTTCGGTAACTGTAGGTATAAGAATACCACTTGAAATGTCCATTTATTTATCCACCATCCTTTAATTTTTTTAACTATTTTTTTCGCTTTCTAAGCTTTCAGCACCTTGTTTAGTTTCCTCAGAGTTTTGTTTCGTATCATCTCTTTCTTCTCTTTCAACACACATTGTTAAAAGTGCTGAAAAAACTCTTTCTCTTCTTACATCTGCAATTAATTGCCCCCATGTTCTTTTATCATTTTTTAGATCCTGAATCCACTTATTAAGATCTGCTTCTCCTAAATCCTTTCTGTACGCTCTAAGTCTTTGTTCTATTTCTGCATCTTCAACTACTATACCCAAATCTTTAGAAATTTTTTCAATTATCAATAAATCTTCTATTGATTTCTTTACTGTCATATCTGCAAATTTAGAAAATTCATCCTTACCGCTATTTAATGCGTTTATTTCTTCCTTTGAAACCTGTCTACTTTTTATTCTCTTCTCTAAATCATTAATATATTGTTGCTTTTCTAATTGGAGGGCTGTTTCTGGAATGTAAATTTTGCTTATCTCTCTTATTTTTTCCAAAATTTCATTTTTTTGATTTTCAATTTCTTGTTGGAGTTTGTTCATAAGAAGTATACTTTTTTGCTGTTCTTTTAATTCCTCAAGGCTTTCTACTTGAAAATTTGCCTGAAGGTCTATGTCAGACCAATTTGATAACTCTTTTCTTCGTATTGAGTCTACTTTTGCTTTTACATGGGCACGTTTGGACTCTAATTCAATATCACACTCTACTTCGTCGCCAACTTTTTTCCCTAACAAGGCATCTCTAAGAGGTTTAAGTCTGTCTTTTATATCAGGATTTATAGAGATAGCTGATTTTCCAGTATATTCTTTTACTTCTTCGTTGTTTTCATCCCTTGTTTCCATAGTTATTTCTACGACATCCTTTAATTGGATTTCACCATCTTCTACATTATTCCACTTGGCGAAACTTTGAAGAATCAAGTTTAATTGATTTTCTATCTCTTCGTCAGAAACAGACACCTCATTAGCCTTAATCTTTATTGATCTATAATCTCCCAATTCTGGATCAGGCCAGTATTCAAACACCATCTTAAATCTATACTCTTTATCTTTCTGAATTTCTGATTCATCTTCTTTGAAAATGTTATAAAGATTTTCATCACCTTGTTCATCTCTTATTTTGTTGAACGTTTTTCTTAATAAAACTTCTTTTAAGTTTTCTATGATATCTTCATCGCGTATCACCTTTTCTAGTATGTTTCTTGGCACTTTTCCTCTTCTAAAGCCTGCGATGTTTGTTCTGCTAGCAATTAGATTAAATGTTTGATTCCATTCGTTTTCAATTTCTTCCTTTGGAAATATAACGTCAAATTCAACCTTTGTGGATGATTCATATGTTTTTGAATAATTCAATTTTATATCCTCCTAAAAATTAATTTTTGAAATTTTATATTTCGATTATACCTTCAAAAACCAAAGTAGCGGTTGCTGTCATGAAAACATTGTTTGTTTCATATTCTATATGAAGAATTCCACCTGGTAAATGAATGTTCACATTCCCATTCGTAAAGCCATTTAACTTTGCAGCAACAGCTGTCGCACATGCTCCAGTGCCACAAGCTAAAGTCTCTCCTACTCCTCTTTCCCAAACTCTTAACTCTATATCGCTTTTAGAAATAACTCTTGCAAATTCAACATTTGTTTTTTTTGGAAACCACGCTGAATGTTCTACTTCAGGCGCAATGCCTTCAATTGGGAAATTCTTTATATCATAATCCATAAAAATTACACAGTGAGGATTGCCCATTGAAACGCATGTTACGTTTAAAAAGGTTTTATCGTTGATCTGAATTCTTTGATTTATAACTGAATCTTTTCCTTCGAAACCTAATATTGGTATTGATTCTGGCTTTAAATTTGGAGTACCCATATTTACTCTTATTAGTGAATTTTTGTCATCGGATCTTATAATTTCTGGAACGATAATGCCTGCAAGCGTTTCTACTTCTATTTTATCTTTATTAACTATATTCATATCCTTTGCCAATTTAGCAAAGCATCTAATTCCATTTCCGCACATTTCTGCTTCGCTACCATCTGCATTAAAGATTCTCATCTTCAAATCTGCTTTCTCGGATGGTAGCATAAGAATTAAGCCGTCCGAGCCTATTCCAAAATGTCTATCACACAATTTTTTAGAAATTTCTAAAGGATTGTTTGATTCTACGTATTTAGATTCTTCTGGCAAAAGCATAACAAAATCATTGCCTGTTCCATGCATTTTGTAAAACTTCACTAATAAAGTTCCTCCTTAATTTTTTTTATCAAGTGATTTGCACTAATATTATAATCTATGTTTTCAATCCATTCTGCATTCATTTTTCTAAACCATGTCATTTGACGTTTTGCAAAATTTCTTGTGTTCTTTTTTATAAGTTCAATTGCTTCGTTTAAAGGCAAATTGTTTACTAAATAATCAATTATCTCCTTATAGCCATAAGTTTGAAACGCTTTGGTGCTAATATCATATTTATCGATAAGAAATTTTACTTCGTCAATAAGGTTGTTTTGAATCATTAGGTCGACTCTTTTATTGATTCTTTCATAAAGCAATTCTCTCTCTATACTAAGACCAAAGACTTTATATTCGTACTTGTTTTCTGAATTCTTTGCTGCTTGAGAAAAGGTCAAGCCTGAAACCTCATACACTTCTAAAGCCCTAACTATTCTTATTTTATCAGTTGGGGAAATTGTTTTTGCATAATCTGGATCTATTTCTGTAAGCCTTTGATATAGATGTTCAAAACCTTTTTCTAGTCCTATTGATATGAGCCTATTTCTTATCTTTCTATCTTTGGTTCCACATGCAAAATTGTACCCTTCTATTAAGCCTTTTAAGTATAGAGCGGTTCCTCCGACGATTAAAGGAATTTTCGACCTTTTAATAATATCTTCAATTAGCTCTAAAGCCTTTGTCTGGAAAATAAATGCGTTAAATTCTTCATCCGGATATATTATATCAATTAGATAATGGGGAACGGCTTTCATTTCTTCTTTGGTAGGTTTTGCAGTGCCGATATCCATATATTTATAAACCTGTCTCGAATCGGCAGAAATTATCTCTATTGGTAGTTTTTGTGCTATTTCAATAGAAACGTTTGTTTTTCCGGTGCAGGTTTGTCCTAGTAGAATAAAGACTTTGTTCACAATTTTTATTCTATTACTGCAAGAATGGCTTTGTTAGGTAAAATAAGGTAAGAATTGCCCTCATAATTTATTTCGAATCCCATATCTTTGGCGAATATTACTTGATCTCCTACTTTGACTTTTATTTCTGTGGAATCACCAATTGCTATTACAAGTCCTTCTTTGGGGCTTTCTTTAACCGTTTCTGGTATAAGGATTCCTGATGAAGTCCTATCGCTTGGACTCATCACTCTAACAAGTACCATATTATCTAGTGGTCTAATTGTCAATTTTGCTCAATATCCTTTCTATTTCATTAAATTCAGAATAGTATTTATTATTAAATTTTAATATTGGCAAAGTTTCAGTGCCAATTTTTTTAAAAATTTCTTTAACTTCATCTTTTTCTAAATTAGAACAATATATATTATAAATTGAAATAATCTCTATATCTAGATTCCTTTCTTTTATATATTTTTCCAATATTTGACAATACTTATTTCCGGGAAATGTGTATAATATAGGTTTATTTATCATAATTCTCACTGACAATCATAGTCCCAACTCCTTCTGGAGTAAGTACCTCAAGTAAAAGCGAATGAGGTTCTCTTCCATCAATGATGTGAACGGCTTCTACTCCAGCTTCAATGGCCTCTTTTGCAGAAAGAGTTTTTGGTATCATGCCTTTTGATAGGATTCCTTCTTCTATGAGACTATCTATCTGAGTTGTTTTGATTTTGGAAATAACTGAAGATGGATCGTCTTTGTTTAACAATATTCCTGGCACGTCTGTAAGATATAAAAGCCTTTTTGCCTTGAGGGAAATTGCAATCTTTCCGGCGACGAAATCTGCGTTTATATTCAAAGACGAGCCGTCTTCGTCATAGGCTATTGGGGACATTACAGGAACATAATTTGAATTTACAAGTGCTGTGAGTAGGGAAGGATTTATGTCTACTATTTCTCCCACAAAGCCATATTGTTCAGATTTTTTCTTTGCCACTATGGTACCTCCATCTTTACCACATATACCAACTGCCCTTCCTCCGTAACCCTGAATTTTTGCAACTATATTTTTGTTAACTTTTCCAGATAGGATCATTTCAGTTATCTCCATAGTTTTTGAATCAGTAACTCTTAGACCTTCTATAAATTTTGTTTCTATATTAAGAATTTTTTGCCATCTTGAAATCTCAGGTCCTCCACCATGAATAAGCACGATCTTTACGCCGAGGTAACTAAGAAGTACAATATCCTGAAATAGCGCATCGTTTACGTCTTCTACTTCTAAAATTGAGCCTCCATATTTAATTACAATTACCTGATTGTTAAATTGCTTAAAATAGGGCAGCGCATCAATAATTATTTTTGCTTGCAATTTTTTGTCAAACAATTTACACCTCACGTTGAATATTCTGAATTTAACTTAACATAATCAAATGTCAAATCACAACCATAGAAAGTAAAATCTTTATTGCCAACATTATTATGGATCTCTATTATAACTCTTTCACTATTTGAGATTTTTTTGCTAAGGCTTGTTTTGTCAAAATTAATGGGCTTTTTGTTATACACCTCAGTGTCAAAAATTTTAATTGAAACAGAATCTTCACTAATTAGATTAGTGTTTCCGGCAGCACAGATAATTCTACCCCAGTTGGGGTCTGAACCAAAAAAGGCACACTTAACAAGTGTTGATTTTGCAATATTTGATGCTACCTTTTTTGCATCTTCTTCGCTTGCAAAACCCGTCGCTTTAACTTCTAAGACTTTTGTAGAACCTTCTCCATCTCTTACCATATCGTTTGCTAATTTTATACAGCAGCGATTTAAAGCGCTTTCAAAATCTATAATTAGTTTGTCTTTTCTATTGATTATCTTGTTTTTGGGATAAAGCATGTCAGTCATAAAGAAGACAGAATCGTTAGTAGAGGTATCTGAGTCAACTGATATGGCGTTAAAGCTTTTGTTTACACAGTTAATAAATACCTCTTCAAGAATTTTTTCGTCAGCATTTATATTTGTAGTGATAAAAACAAGCATTGTAGCAAGATTGGGACATATCATTCCACAACCTTTTGCATATGCTCTTATGTGGATTTCATCGCCTTCTTCTGAGGATATTGTCTCAAAGTATTCCTTTTCGAATCTGTCTGTTGTCATAATAGATTCAATAAAATCTTTGTGATTGTTGTATTTTAAATTGTTTACTAGTTCAGGGATCTTACTAATAATTTTTTCCTTGTCCAATCTTACACCAATTATACCTGTGGACGCCAAAAGTACTTCATCTTCACTAACTCCAATTAGTTCTGAAAACCTTTTTGAGATTTCAATAGCATCATTATAACCGTCAATTCCTGTTGCTGCGTTTGCGTTCCCCGAATTGACAAGTATTGCTCTTATATATTTATTTTTTTTGAGTCTTTCTTTTGAAATTTTTACTGGAGCTGCTGCAATGCTGTTTTGAGTAAACACAGCAAAGGTAAGCGCCCTTTTTTTACAAAGAATAGCTCCAAGATCTTTTTTGCCTGATAATTTTAGACCGCAACTTAACCCTGCAAAATTGAAGTTTTCTGGAAAGTTTGACAATTTATATTACCTCCGGAATATTAGTCAATGATAATTCTTCAGGAAAACCAAAAATTATATTAAGATTTTGAACAGCTTGACCTGATGCGCCTTTTATTAAATTGTCAATTGCACTAAAAATTTTTATTGTATTATTTGAAGTTTTACATATATTAATTGCGCAAAGGTTACTTGATCTTACCATCGCAGTAGTTGGCAGTTCGTTTTCAAGTATTTGAACAAATTTTTCATCTTTGTATCTTTCATAATATAGCCTTTTTAGTTTTTCTTCTTCTGGTAAATCTTCTTTAAAAAAAACGTAAATTGTTGAAAGAATACCTCTTTGCATTGGAATAAGATGGGGTGTAAAAATTAATTCTGGAGCATCTTTTGAAATTAGCCTTATTTGGTCGTTCATTTCTGGCTGATGTCTGTGAAATTTTGCACCATAGGGCCTTACGCTTTCATTTACTTCGCAAAAGAGAAATTCTTTGGATAACTTTCTGCCAGCACCGCTTACGCCCGACTTTGAATCGGCGATTATGTTTTCTATACTCCCTTTAAAGCGATCTATTATTGGATAGAGTCCTAAAAGAATGCTAGTAGGATAACAGCCAGGGTTGCCTATTATTTTAGCCTTTTTGATCTTTTCTCTGTTTATTTCTGGTAAACCATAAACGGAACTTGTTAATATTTCTGGGCAATTGTGTTTGATGCCATATGTTTTCTCGTAGATTTCTTTGTCTTTGAATCTAAAATCTGCTCCAAGATCAATAATAACGATATTATTGTTATACTCTATTAGTTTTGTAACAAACTTAGATGTTTCACCAGCTGGCAAGGCGACAAAACATGCATCTAAATCCCTCGCTATTTCTGGATCTGAAGTCTTAAGCACCATATCAGTGTTAAAGGAAGGAAAGAGTTTTTTATAACTTTCACCGCTGTAAGAGTGAGAAGATAGATATTTTAAATCTACATAAGGATGATTTGATAATATTCTGAAAATATTTAATCCAGCATATCCAGTTGCACCAAATATACCAACTTTAACTTTGTTCATATATCCTCCTTGAAAAGTTATTAGAGAGAACTAATATATTCTGTTTTTATAGATGATTATAATAAATTTTCGAATGAATCAAAGTAGAAGAATTGTGAAGTTATGCTTTTTATTTCATCTTCTTCAACTTTTAACCAAACGTTTTTGATGCCAATATTTCTAGCTTGGATTAAATTTTCTTCGAGATCGTCTATAAAAACGCTCTTTTCTGGATCGAATTCAATTTGTCTTTTTAACTTTTTCCAAAAATCAATATGCTCTTTTGGATATCCTAAGTCAAAACAGGTTATTATTTTATCAATTTGTTTTTTTATGTTAACTTTTTTAAGCTTAATGTTAATTGTTTTTTTATGCGCATTGGTTAAAATAAAAATTCTTTTATTATTTTTCTTTGCATATGAAAAAAATTGATAAACGCCTTTTGATGGTTTTATTAAATCTGAAATAGATTGCGTGAGCTTTTCAATGTCAAGGTTTAACTTTGAGGACCAAAAATCTATATCAGACCAACAAAGTTGCCCCTTATAAGAGTTATATAGATAGTAGAGTCTTTCTTTAGATTCTTCTATTGTCAGGTTATTTTTAATTGAATACTGAAGAGGGACGTATTCAGCCCAAAAATATCGATCAAACTCTTTGTGAACGATCGTACCATCAAAGTCTAAAAAAATATTTTCAATGTCGTTATTAATAATCTTTTTATGCATGAATATTTTCCAAATCTTTGCTAAGAATCATCTCAGCAATTGTTTTTTTGAATTTATAATTTATAGGCTTATTTGCCTTTTTTCTAAAATCAAGTTCTATTTTGCTTAAACTTTTAAAAAAGTTTGTTCTGTCTAATACATATGGAAATTCCAAAAATTTTGAGGCTATAACTTCACAACCTTTATAAAAGTCAACTCTTCCATTGGGGAAAACGAGTTTTGACGGCACACCGTGAATTCTACATATCATTGGTCTATATTGATAGATCATACAAAGCCCATCTTTGTTAGCAGGACACATCATTTTAAATTTTCCTCTTTCATTATAATTCTCTTTCGAGAGCAAGTAACTTTTGGAATTTTCTACAATCATCAACCTTGTGCTTTCGTCAAGTTTTAACAGGCCATATTGCAACATAAACTCTTCAACAAACGTAAAGTGATAAAATAAAGTGGTGCAACAATTTGAAGTGCAGCCAAAACAGCTAAAGTTATAATATTGCCCGACTCTTTCGAATTCGTTTTCAATTTCTTTATAAAGCTTTTCTATGCTTTCTATGACACTTTTCATTTTAGTTTTTTAATTGCCTCATCGATTAAATTATCTAAATTTTTTTCTCTAAAAAAGCCGTCTATGAAATAAGGAAAATTAAAATTAATGGAATTATTTTTAAATTTTACAATATATGTTAGTGAATTTTTAAATTCGGTTTCTATTGAAGCTATAACAGCGTATCCTATAGTTTCTTTGTCTTTGGATTCAAAGATCTTAAGAAAGTTTTCTTTATGAAATTCTACGTCTTCCAGTGCTTTTTTCCCAACTTTTGCTACAGCCCAAAGAATTGGCTTTTTAAGGAGGTCTTCGTCAAGGGCGTTCATTGCTATTGAAAGATATGGATCTTTTAAAGATGGAATGTTGCTAATTATTTGTGCTATAGCTGGTGCAGAACTCCATCCTATTCCTCCTGATTCATCATTAAGTGACCATAGCAGAGTCCTTATAAACACTCTTACCTTTTCTTCGTTCTCATCCCATAAATATTTCATGTATAATCCAACGGCTTCTACGGCTCTATATCTTATTAAGATGTCTGGGTCGTACAACCTTGACTTTAAAAAAGACCAAAATCGCCTTTCTTTGTTGCACAGGAAGACGATTTCTTCATAATTTCTATTTTTTAAGAGTTCTAAAATTGTTTCCATACATATTATTGTTAATATATAAAAAATATTTTAACATAGTTAATAGAATTTGATGTTTTTTGCAGATTAAGGAGGTATTTTATGATCAGAAAGGCAGTTTTTCCTGTCGCAGGGATGGGAACAAGGTTTTTGCCAGCTACCAAAGCGTCTCCCAAGGAAATGTTACCATTAGTAGACAGACCCCTAATTCAGTATGTCGTGGAAGAAGTTCTGGAATCAGGAATAAAATATATGATATTTGTTACGGGTAGGAACAAAAGACCTATTGAAGACTATTTTGATGCTTCATGGGAACTAGAATATATATTGAAAGATAAAGATAAATCTAGTTTATTAGCTGATGTAGACAAAATTCGTGATGATGCCGAGTTTATCTATGTTAGACAGCCAAGGCCATTAGGACTAGGGCACGCAGTACTTATGTCTTCTGCAGTAATAGATAACGAACCCTTTGCTGTAGTTCTTGGCGATGACATTATAAATTCTGAAATTCCTGCTATGAAACAGCTAATTAAAGTTTATGAGAGATATCATAGTCCAGTCTTAGCCCTTGAGAGAGTACCAGAAGAGGAGGTCAGCAGTTATGGGATAGCTCTTGCAAAGCCAATTCCAGATGATGATGGAGTGCTAAAAATTACCGATCTTATTGAGAAGCCTGAGATCCATGAGTCTCCTTCAAACTATGCTGTGATTGGTAGATATATACTTGTGCCTGAGATTTTTGATATTTTGCGAGAAACAAAACCAGGTAGGGGCGGCGAGATTCAGCTAACTGATGCACTTAGGACTCTTTGTGAAAGGAGATTGGTTTTAGGAGTAGAGGTTAAAGGTAAAAGATATGACTGTGGCTCAAAGATTGGATATTTAAAAGCCACAGTCGATTTTGCACTTCAACATCCAGAGTTTAAAGATGAGATGAAAAATCATTTGTTAGAAATTTGTAAAGATTTATAAATTTTTAAGAACTTCGTTAGCAAACTCTCTTGTGCCTATCGTGTTTTTCATTTTAAGATCGGCAGTTCCTATTCCCATTTCCAAGGTTTTCTCTACAGCATTTTCAAGATCAAACGCAATATCATTTCTCTCAAAACTTAATCTTAGCATCAAAGCAATTGAGAAAATAGTAGCTATAGGATTTGCCATATTTTTACCTGCTATAGAAGGGGCAGAACCGTGGACAGGTTCGTATAAAAATGGCTTATTGTCACCTATACTTGCTGATGGCAAAAGCCCAAGCGATCCCACGAGCGCAGCTGCTTCATCGCTAAGAATATCTCCAAATAGATTTTCTGTAATTATTACATCGAATTGGTTAGGATTGTATATCATTTGAAGAGCAGCATTATCAACATATAGGTGGTCTAACTTTACTTCTGGATAAGATTTTGATAGGTTTTCTACCACTTCTCGCCATAGTCTTGAGTTTTCAAGAACGTTTGCCTTGTCAACGGAGGTCAAACTTTTCTTTCTGGACATTGCAAGATCAAATCCTATTTTTGCAAATTTTTCAATTGTAGTTGAACTGTAGCTCATGGTATTTATAGCTACCTTTGAACCATCGGGTTGGGTATAGATTCCACGAGGCTCGCCAAAATAAAGACCCTCAGTAAGCTCTCTTAAAATTATTATATCAAGACCTTTGTCTACAGTCTCACATTTTAAACATGAAAGATGTGTTAAGTGTTTAGAAAGTTTAATAGGTCTAATATTACAAAAAACGTTTAGACTCTTTCTTAATTTTAGCAATCCAGCTTCGGGTCTAAGATTTGGAGGATTATTGTCCCATTTTGGACCTCCAACAGCTATCAAAAAGACAGCATCAGATTTTTTACACTCTTTTAAAGTATCTGGCGGTAGAGGATCTCCAAAGGAATCAATTGCCTTGCCACCTATTGGTAGCTCGTTTAATTCAAAAGAAAATCCATATTTTTCTTCAATTTTATCTCTAAAAAGTTTAACTACTTCTTTTAGATCCTGGCCGATTCCATCTCCGGGCAAGAATGCAACTTTATACATCTTCTACACCTCTTTCAGACGATTTTTGGTAAAGTTAAAGAGACCACCTATTTGAACGAGATTTAATAAGAATTCTGGATATGGATCAAATTTATATGTCTTGTTTTTGGTCTTGTTTAAAAGTATTCCTTCTGAAGCGTTTATGGATAACATGTCGCCTTCTTCTATTGAACTCAAGTTCTCACTAGTTACGAAAATTGGTAGACCAACATTAATAGCGTTTCTAAAAAAGATCCTTGCAAAGGAATTGGCAATAACTGCACTAATTCCTGCACCCTTTATAGCTAAAGGGGCGTGTTCTCTTGATGAGCCACACCCAAAATTATTTCCAGCAACTATTATGTCTCCTTTGTTCATCTCGTTTACAAAGTTTGGCCTTAAATCTTTGAACAGGTTTTTTCCAAGTTCAACTTCATTAGTTTCTGCTAGATATCTTGCAGCTATTATTAGATCGGTATCTATATTGTTACCAAAAACTCTTGCAGCGCCTTCTAAAATCATATTACATTACCTCCTCTGGTGAAGTGATATATCCAGTTATTGCGGATGCTGCAGCAACAGCAGGGGATGCTAGAATTACCTTACTTTTTGGATGTCCCATTCTGCCAATAAAATTTCTGTTAGTAGTTGAAACGCAGACTTCATCTTCAGCAAGAATACCCATATGGCCGCCTAAACACGGACCACAGGTTGGGGTAGAGACTGCTGCCCCAGCTATAATAAATTTCTCTATCAAACCCTCTCTTAAAGCTTCAAGATAGACCTTTGGACTCCCTGGTAACACAATTACTCTAAGACCATCTTTTACCTTCTTGTTTGTTAAAATTTCTGCTGCAACTCTTAAATCCGAGATCCTACCGTTTGTGCAAGAACCTATAACCACCTGGTCAACATAAGTTTTTTCTAATTTGCTTACGTTGATAGTGTTATCTGGAGAGAAGGGAAGTGAAACAGTATAATCAAGGTCGCTTAAATCTATTGTGATACTCTTTTCGTAATTCGCGTCCTTGTCTGCTTCTACGTAATTTGATGCATCTATGCCCAAACTTTTTAGATATTTTTCCGTTACTTCATCATAATTAAATATGCCGGCTTTACCTCCACACTCAATTGCCATGTTTGAAATGGTAAATCTGTCATCTATGGAAAGATTTCTTAACCCCTCCCCACAAAACTCAAGAGCAAAATAGTTTGCGCCTTCTACGCCAATTCTTCCTATCAAGTGAAGTACTACATCCTTTCCGCTAATCCATTTCTTTTGTTTACCTCTTATTTCTACTCGAAATGATGGTGGCACTCTAAACCACGTATCTCCCGTTGCCATTGCCATACCAGCATCAGTTGAGCCTACTCCTGTAGAAAATGCATTCAACGCGCCATAAGTGCAAGTGTGAGAATCTGCTCCAATTATTAAATAGCCTGGTTGAGCCAAACCTAGCTCAGGAATCATGACGTGTTCTATTCCTACATGGCCAGGTTCGTAGAAATGCCTTATATTTTGGTTTTTTGCAAAATTTCTTAACATCTTTACGTTTTGGGCTGATTTAATGTCTTTGTTTGGCGTAAAGTGATCACAAATTATTACTATTTTATCTTTATCAAAAACTTTAATGTCTCCTAATTTTTGAAACTCCATAACGCTTAATGGACCTGTGATGTCATTTACAAGAACTATATCTAGCTTTGCAAGAATATAGTCGCCTGCTTTTACATCTTTTTTTGAGTGTTTGGAAAAAATTTTTTCCGCAATAGTTTTTCCCATTTTTGACTCCCTTCTGAAATGTGCTTTTTTAATTTTCACTTTTATTATAAAATGAAAAAAATAAATTAAATAGGGGAGAAATATGCCATTTGAAAAAATAGAAACGGGTATTGAAGGCTTAATAATTATAAAATCAAAAAAATTTTTTGATAATAGGGGCTATTTTCAAGAGATTTTCAAAGATTCTGATTTTAAAGAAATGGGAATTGAATTAGATTTTAGTCAAGATAATTTGTCCTTTTCTAAAAAAGGTGTAATACGAGGACTTCATTATCAAAAGGCCCCTTATGGTCAAGCAAAACTTGTAAAGTGTGTTTATGGAAGCATATTCGATGCTGTAGTTGATGTTAGAAGGGATTCTAAAACATTTGGCAAATATTTTACAGTTATATTGCACGACAGTGATGATTATCTTCTTTTCGTACCTGATGGCTTTTTGCATGGTTTTTGTGTATTAAGCGATTTTGCGCTTGTGCTTTACAAAACTTCTTCTGAATATTCGCCTAAAAATTCTAGTGGAGTAATATATAACGATCAATTTTTATCTATACCGTGGCCTGTTGAAAACCCAATTATTTCTCCACAGGATGCGGGATTAAAGTCATTTAAAGAAGAGTTTTTAGAGTAGTTTTAATTATTATTTTACATAAATTGTAATATAATATTTGTTAATAAATATAATTTTTAGGAGGATTCGAATGGCACAAGCAAAAGCTACAAAAGAGCAATTGTTTGAAATGCTGAACAAGGCTATTGCCAGAGAGATCCAGGTTAGCATCCAGTATATGTGGCAGCATATACAATTAGTTGGTTTTAAGGGTAAAATTATAGGCGAAGATTTAAAAAAGATTTCGATTAAGGAAATGAAGCACGCTGAGGATATTGCAGAGCATCTTTTTAAACTTGGTGGGATACCAACAACTAAGCCAAATAATATTGAGGTAGGATCTTCTCTGAAAGAAATGCTTGAGCTTGATATCAAAGCTGAAAATGAAGCTATTGAACTCTATAAAGAAATAATTAATTTTGCAAAGAAGCAAGATGATTTAGCAACCAGAAGACTTTTTGAAAAGATCTTGTTGGAAGAGATGGAACATCTCCAGACATTTGAAAATTATCTTTTAGACTAATAACAAACTTAAGTTATTAAGGGAGCAAAGAGTTGCTCCCTTTTTTTGTTTCTTTATAGTTAATAAAATCGTATTCTATTTAGAACTTGTAAATGTAACTTATTTAAAGTATAAATAGAATAAAGGTGATTATATGAGGTGCTTTCTAATATATGGACTCAGATCTAATTTTAAGGATAAAATCGGGAGACCAGAATGCTTTTAGAGACTTATACAATAAGTATAGCAGTTTTATATATACTCTTTCTTATAGATTATCCGGTTCTGCTGAAGAGGCAAAGGATCTCGTGCAGGAATTTTTTATTAAGTTCTACAATAATGTAGACAAATTTGATATCAACTATCCTTTTATACCGTGGTCTAAGAGAGTGCTGACTAATTTATATATAGATAAAAAAAGAACAAAAAAAGAATTTACATCATTTGAGGATTTGACTTCAGAAGATGATGAAAGAAGTTTTGATCCTATAGATGGCTCTTTGTTGCCTGAGGAGGTAATTATAAGATATGAAAATAAAGAAGCTGTTGAAAGGGCGCTTTTAAAACTTCCTGAAATTTATAGGGTTGCTATAGTTTTATTTTATCAGGAAGAATTGAGTATAAAGGAAATTTCGAATATTTTATCAATTGATGAGGGAACTGTTAAAATGAGAATTTCTAGAGGCAGGAAAAGACTTTATAAGGAGTTGTCTACGTATGAGCTGTGATGAATGTAAGAAACTTATAGAGCTCGAAGAGCTTGGAATAATTACATCTAAACAGCTACTTGAATTGGAGGCTCATGTAAAAAATTGCCCACGATGCTCTTATTTGAGGCAAAGATCTAAACAACTTACATATTCGCTTAGGAATTTACCAATTATGAACGCTCCAGACGATCTTTTTTCATTGATTGTATATAGGATAGAAAAACAAGCTTTTATAAAGAATTTTATTTTCTTTTTTGCTTTTATGTCTTTTGTTCTTTTAATTGGTTCAATATTTTTAAACAATATAGATTATTCTATATTTTCAATAGATATTGAAGAGAGCGTGTTCTATATTTTTGAAGTTTTTTGGGAGATTTTCTATAACAACATCTCTTTAGTCTACCTCTTGATAGGAAGTTTTTTGGCTTTTATTATCTTTTCTGTTTATAAAAAAAGAAAGGAACTTTTAAGTTGAAAAAAGGATTATTCTTATTTTTTGCTTTTTTAACATTATATTTTTTGTCTTTCAATTTTGTTTTTGCTCAGGATCAAAAACTTATGTTATCCCAGGTTAGACAAGGCTTTGGGCATTTACCTAAAGAGGAGCAAAACTTAAAAAAAGACTTTGTAAAAAAAGAGATTAACATTGGACAAGATCAAGCAATAAATGGTGATTTTATCGTTCATGATGCGATACTGACTGTTAGTGGCAGGATAAATGGTGATTTAATCGCTTACAGATCTGACGTAATTTTGAAAGATTCTGCAGTAATAACTGGGAAGGTAATTATTCATAATGGATCACTTAAAAAAGAGAGTGGTGCAAAAACTGGGGATATTTTAGAAATATCATCAAAAAGGACTCCACCTCCTTTTTTGAATGTAAAGCCCATATTTGGCAAGAATTTTGAAGGGGGAGTGGTACTTGATTTTAGAACACTTATAAACAGTTTTGAGGCTAAGATATTTTTTTCAGTTCTGATATTTCTTATGTGCTTTATTTATTTCTTGTTTTTTAAAAGAGTTGTAATTGAAAAATACAACTACGTTTACAAATTTTCATTAAAGGCAATATGTTTTTCGCTTTTTATATTCTTGTCAATTCCGAGTATTTTTTGGTTTTCTAGAGAAGAACCAATTCTTGCTATAATCTTTTTGGCTATAATGTCGGTTTTAAGTGTGCCAGGCATAACGTTTTTTACCTTTTCAATTTTTAAGAATCTATTTCATCTAGTTTTAAAAAAAGATGTTCCTTACTTGCTTTATGTTTTATTTTCATGTTTATTTTTGTCACTAACAATATTAATTTTTAGTGGGAGTTTGTTTTACTTGATTTGGCTATCGCTTGGACTTTCTTATAGTATCTTGCTTTACAAGAATTCTTAAAAATTTGATATTTTTTAATATTTGTTTTATATTGTTAAATGAGCGAACTTACGAACTTATAATGTAAGGAAGGGGAGATTAGTTTGTTTGGGACAAAAGAGGAAATTACAAAAAATCTTGAAGCCAATGGGTTATTGATTAATGGAAAACTTACGCTAAATAAAGATAGGCTTAGAGAAAATGTGATTGATGATCTTATTAAGACAGCTGTTTTCACACAGGATTCTCAAATAAAAAATTATTGCTACTTTCTGATTAGAGAATTTGCAAATATGATGGATATTGTCTCTTCTTCAATCCATGATCTATATATGGCTAAGGGGAGAGGCGAAGGACTTGAATTTACTGTTCCTGCAATAAATATTAGATGTCTAACCTATGACTTTGCAAGGAGAATTTTTAAGGTTGCAATTGAGAGAAACACAACTGCTATTATATTTGAGATAGCAAAATCTGAGATAGAATACACTTTTCAAAGACCTTTAGAGTATATTTCTTGCGTTTTAGCTGCAGCTATTAAAGAAGGGTATCGGGGGCCAGTATTTGTTCAAGGAGATCACTTTCAATTTAGTTCCAAAAATTATTTTTCAAATCCAGAGTTAGAATTAGATAATATTAAAAAACTTACAAAAGAGGCTATAGAAGCTGGATTTTACAATATAGATATTGATCCGTCTACACTGGTAGATTATACAAAGCCAACTTTGGTTGAACAGCAGTATCATAATTATATTAATACTGCAAAAATGACTGATTTTATAAGATCTATTCAACCAGAAGGGATAAACGTTTCTGTAGGCGCTGAAATTGGACATATAGGTGGTAAGAATTCTACTGTAGAAGAATTTGAAGCATTTATGAACGCATATTTGGATAACTTAAAATCTAGCCCGGGGATCTCAAAAATTAGTGTTCAAACTGGAACAGCTCACGGTGGAATTCCTCTCCCTGATGGAACTGTAGCAAGTGTTAAGTTAGACTTTAACGTTTTGGACTCTATAGGGAAGTGTGCCAGGGAAAAATATCATATAGCTGGAGCTGTTCAACACGGTGCCTCAACCTTGCCAGATGAACTATTTAATAATTTTCCTAAACACAAAACTGCAGAGATTCATCTTGCGACTGGTTTTCAAAACATAATGTTTGATTTTGCACCTGAAGAGTTTAGAGAAGAAAATTTTAAATTTATTGAAGAGAATTTCAAATCAGAGTGGAAAGAAAACATGACAAGAGAGCAATTCATTTATAAAACAAGGAAAAAGGTTTTTGGACCATTAAAGGAAAAATGGTGGAATTTGTCAGATGCTGATAAAAATAAAATATTGGATGTTTTGGAGAAAAAGATTGAATTTCTATTTTCACAATTGAACGTTTTTGATACCAAATCTTATACTGACAAATATATTAAATTAGTAAAAATAGGATATAAAGAGAACAATGATTTGAGCCATAAAAACGTAGATTTTAGAGCTTTGAAATTCGAAGAGGGGGCTGACTGATTTTGGCCAGAATAGGCATTGATCTTAATCGTTTTATTTTGGAAGAGGAAAGACAATTTCCCCAAGCTACGGGGTCTCTTAGTTTAGCGTTGATGTCTATTGAAAATGCAACAAAAATAATATCTTCAAGAATAAGAAAAGCTGGTCTTTCTGATATCTTAGGCAAGATAGGAAAGGTCAACGTGCAAGGCGAAGAAGTTCAAAAATTGGATCAACTTTCTAATAACTGGTTGATTGAGCATCTTTCTGATTCAGGCGAATTCTATGCTCTTGCTTCGGAAGAAGTTGATGATGCCATATTTCCAGAGAAAGGGAAGAATGGCAAGTACGTAATTGCTCTGGACCCATTGGATGGTTCATCAAATATTGACGTAAACGTAAACGTAGGAACAATATTTTCTATATACAGGAAATATTGTGATGGGGTAGAAAACTTTTTCCAGGAGGGATACAAACAGGTTGCTGCAGGATATGTAGTGTATGGTTCTTCAACAATGCTTATGTACACAACTAAAAACGGCACTCACGGGTTTACTCTGGACCCTTCGGTGGGTTCATATCTTTTGTCTCATCCTTATTTAAAAATGCCTTCAAGAGGGAAGATATATTCCATTAACGAGGGTTATTCTCAACGATGGGACGAACCGCTCAAAAAGTATATTGATAACTTGAAATCAAAGAATTATTCAGCTAGATACATAGGTTCAATGGTTGCTGACGTTCACAGAACATTGTTAAAAGGTGGTATTTTTGCTTATCCGGGAGACAAAAAAAATCCACAAGGCAAATTAAGACTCCTTTATGAGGCAGCACCCATGAGTTTGTTAATAGAGCAAGCCGGTGGCAGGGCTACTGATGGAGTTAATGAGATATTGAGCATAAAAGCTACTAGTCTACACCAGAGGACGCCTGTTTTTATGGGTAGTAAAGAGGATATAGACGAACTTATGGACTATATGAGAGGATAAACTATTTAAACTTAGAGAACAACATAATTTGTTGTCCTCTAAGATACTATAGAAATACCCCTTGAATCGCTTAGAAACTTTTCAAGACCTATATCGGTTAATGGATGTTTTACAAGTTGTTTCAGTGTTTTAAATGGCACAGTTGCTATGTGGGCTCCTAGTTTTGCAGCCTCTACAACGTGCAAGGGATGTCTTACACTTGCTGCAATTATTTTTGATTTCGAATTAGTAGTTTTTAAGATTTCAGATATTGATTTTACGAGTTTCATGCCATCGTAAGAAATGTCATCTAATCTGCCTATAAAAGGACTTATATAAGCTGCACCAACTAAAGATGCTAAAATTGCCTGGGACTCTGAAAATATAAGAGTCATATTAACAGGAACGTTTTCTTTTGACAACACTTTTGTGGCTTTTAGACCATCTTCAGTAATGGGAATTTTTACTACGATGTTTTCAGATATCTTAGATATTTTTAGCCCTTCTGATACCATGTCTTTATAATTTGTTGAAACAACTTCTGCACTGACTGGACCGTTTACGATGCTACAAATTTTTTTTAAGTGTTCTATTGGAGCTGTTGGATTAGCTTTTGCAAGTAGAGAAGGATTAGTAGTTACGCCTGAAATTATACCAAGTTCTACGCCTTCTTCTATTTCTTCTATTTTTGCAGTATCTAAATATAATTCCAAATTTCTACACCCCTTAAAAATTTTTTAATTATTATAAATTAATTATTTATAAAAATCTATAAAGCGAATTGCTTCATCAAAAATCTAAATGAAATACAATCGTTGCCTCAAATAAAAAATCTAAATGAAAATAATAAGCCTCTTAGAATAGTAGTTACTATAACTCTGGAGGCTAGAAATGGGGTTAACGATGAAGGAAAGAAAATCAGTGGTGAGTGAAATTGCAAAAAGATATAAAAAAGCAAGCAAGAAACAAAAAGGCATTATTTTAGATGAGTTAATAGCTTTGACTGGATACAATCGTAGTTATGCATCTTTTCTTTTAAGCAGTCATGAGAAGATAGTAAGGATGAATAACAGAGTTTTAAAAGTAGATTTAACGATGAAGAAAAAGAAAAAGAAAAGCAAATATTATGATGATGATGTAAAAAAGGCGTTAATTAAGGTATGGGACGTTTTAGATTGTCCATGTGGCAAAAAGGTTAAAACCTGTTCTTCCTGACATAATATATAAACTTAAAGAGTTTAAAGAAATACAAATTGAAAGGGATGTAGAAGAAAAACTCTTTAAGATAAGCGCATCTACTATAGACAGAATACTTTCAGAATACAAAAGAATGAATAAACCAAAGGGAAAGACATATACAAAACCAGGCAGCCTTCTTAAAAGTCAGATTCCTATAAGGACATTTTCAGAATGGGACGAAAGTATACCTGGATATTTAGAAATAGACCTTGTAGGTCATGAAGGAGGAGATCTAAGAGGAGAATTTATCCAAACTCTAACTGCAGTTGACATTTGCACCGGTTGGATAGAAATAGATGCTTTAAGAAATAAAGCTCAAAGGTGGGTTTTTGAATCAATAGATGAAATAAAGAAACGCTTGCCTTTTAAACTCTTTGGAATTGATTCTGATAATGGAGCAGAGTTTATAAATCATCAACTTCATCGTTATTGTGTTGAAAATAATATAACGTTCACAAGGTCAAGAAAATATAGAAAAAACGATAATTGCTATGTTGAACAGAAAAACTACTCTGTAGTAAGAAAATATGTTGGTTATTTTAGATATGATAGAGAAGTTGAGCTAATAACTTTAAAAAGGCTTTATGAAAGCCTAAGGCTATATATAAACTTTTTTCAGCCTATAATGAAACAAATCTCAAAAGAAAGAATTGGAAGTAAAGTTACAAAAAAATACGATAAAGCAAGAACTCCTTATCAAAGAATATTAGAAAATCCTGGTGTAGAAAAAATAGATAAAGAAAAGCTAATAGAACAGTATACAAAATTAAATCCAGCTGAACTTCAAAGAGAAATAGTAAAACTTCAAAAAAATTACTAGAAGATATATCCATAAAGGAAGAAGTAAGAAACTCTATTAAAAAAATTAGCAAAAACAAAGATAAAATATGTTATGGTTATGTTTAGAATTTTAAGTGAGGCAACGAATACAACTTCCTTTAGGTTTTTAAATGAGGCAACACGTAAAGGCTAAATTTGAGGTTTTATTAAAAATTGGTAATCATAATTAATTTTAATAGTAACAAGGATAGTAATATTCAAGTGATATAATAAAGTTTAGCTTTAAAAATTATTGGGAGGTTATTATGCAATTTTTATTTGGGCCTGTGCCCTCAAGAAGGCTTGGGTTAAGCCTTGGAATAAATATTATTCCACATAAAGTATGCAATTTTAATTGCGTTTATTGTGAAGTAGGAAAAACTACAAATCTTATTAACGATAGGCGATCCTTTTATAATCCAGAAGAGATTGAAAGAGATTTTAGAGAAAATTATAAAAAAATGGGCAAATTTGATTTTGTTACCTTTTCGGGTAGTGGGGAGCCAACGCTAAATAAAGATATTGGCAGGCTTGTTAGATACGTCAAAAGTTTTAATCTTGCTAAAATTGCAGTGCTTACCAATGGGAGTCTTTTAAACCTAACTGATGTACAGGAAGATCTAATGGATGCTGATGTGGTTATACCTAGCCTTGATGCGGCGAATCAAGAATCATTCAAAAAAATTAATAGAGCACATGGAAGCTTAAAAATTGATGAAATTATTAACGGTATAAAAGAATTTAGAGATAAGTTTAGGGGCGAAATCTGGTTGGAATCACTTTTTGTAAAAGATTTTAATGATAGTAAAAAGGATATTGAAGATTTGAAAAGAGCAGTAAAGCTTATAAACCCTCACAAGTTTCAGATTGGAACTATAGATAGACCTCCTGCTGAGGAAAGCATAAAAAAGTTAACAAACGATGAACTTATGCAAATTTATTCTGAGTTAAGAGATCTAAATGCTGAACTTATAAAGCCATTTAGAGACAAAAATATGGATTTTCAAGATTTTCTTGAGTTATCTATTGCAAAGATGGTGAGCATTAGGCCATGTTCGAAAGAAGAACTCATGGACGTGTTTGGGGCTAGTAACGAAGATATTACAAGGATATTAAATAAACTTTTTGAAGAGGGTAAAATTAGCCAAAAGATTTATGATGGAAAGGCTTTTATTGTAAAAGAATGATTTATATGACTTTTGAATATCTTAATTCGTGGAGGTTAGCATGCCTGATTTAAAGAATATCTTATTTATGAAAAGAAAAAATGCATGGTTTAAGACAGATAGAGAAAGTATTTTTAACTTTGCACAAGGTTATAAAAATTTTTTAAAAAAATGTAAGACAGAGAGAGAAACTGTAAAATTTGTAAATGAGTATTTTTTAAATAACAAGAAAGACAGAGAATTTATCATAATTAATAGAAATAAAAGTGTAGCTCTAATAAGGCTTTCAGAAGGTTTTGGTATGAGAATGATTGCCAGCCATATTGATGCACCAAGAATTGACTTAAAACAAAATCCTTTATTTGAAGACAGTGGTTTGGGTTTGTTTCACACTCATTACTATGGTGGAATAAAAAAATATCAGTGGCTAAACATCCCAATCTCTTTGCACGTTTTTCTAGTTAAATCAGATAAAGAGATTTTAGAAATTAACATTGGCGAAGAACCTGATGATCCTATATTTGTAATACCTGATCTTTTGCCACATCTGTCAAAAAAGGTTATTGATGAAAAGGTTACAAAAGAAGCATTTGATGCCAATAAATTAAATATAATTTGTGGATCTATACCATTTTCAGAGGAAGAAAAGGATCAGATAAAGTTAAACGTATTAAATTATCTCTATGAAAAGTATAAGATTGTGGAAGAGGATTTTGTAAGTGCTGAAATACAAGCTGTGCCAGCCTTTGAGCCTCGCGATATAGGCTTTGATAAGAGTTTGATTGGAGCATATGGACAGGATGATAGAATATGCGCATATGCATCCCTAATGGCTTTTTTTGATGTTGGTATTTCTGACAAAACTCAGGTACTGCTTATGGTTGATAAGGAAGAGATTGGTTCTGAAGGCAATACCTCTGCTCAGTCAAGTTTTGTATACGATATAGCCATAGAAATTTTAAAAAGAAAGGGGATAGAGCCAACCTTTGCAAACATCTTAAATTTCTTTAAGAGTTCTCAGTGTCTATCTGCTGATGTTAGCGCAGCTGTTAACCCAATGTATAAAGACGTTCATGAAGCTGACAATGCAGCTTACATAAACAATGGGGTTGTTATAACAAAATTTACAGGGCACGGTGGAAAATATTACTCAAATGATGCTAATACCGAGTTTGTTGCTGAAGTAAGGGAAGCCTTTAATAAAGATGGCGTAATTTGGCAGATTGCAGAGCTTGGCAAGGTAGATGAAGGTGGAGGTGGGACAATCGCAAAGTATATCTCGAAACATAACATTGAAACACTTGATTGTGGTCCTGCTTTGATTTCTATGCATTCTCCGCTTGAAATAGCTTCAAAAGCTGATTTGTATGAAACCTATAAGGCTTATAAATCTTTTTTGATAATGAAGTGATTTAAACCCTAAAGTTTGATGCTTGTAAAAAATATTTATCGAATATATCTTTGACAGAGTTACTCAACTTTAGGTAGTAGCTTAATATATCAATTGTTTCGTTGTACTTTATCATCTTTTTCAAGATTGATAGTTCATCTTCAGTTAAAAGTATGTTGTTAGTATTACCGCGTAAAAATTTTAAGGCGAAAAGTATTTTGTTATAAAAGTTAAACGCTTCTTTAAGTATGCTATGCTCTTTAGGAGACCAAGGGGCAAAGTTATCCATATTTTTGAGTATTTGCCATGGATCGGATATTCTAAGAGGTTTGTAATCTTTGGCTAGAGGAAGTCTATAAACTTGTAGCAAAAAGTCAATGTCCATTAGACTACCTGGACCAAGCTTAATATCCATTTTTGGGTCAATGTCTTGATTAATTCTTTCTTGAATCACTCTATTTCTTATCTTAATAAGATCCTCTAATTCTTCTTTAGTGAAAGCTTTATAACAAAATTCTCTTGTTAAAATAATCAAAGATTTTGCAAGGTTAAAATTTCCGCATATAAATTTTAATTTAGAATAGGCTATTTTCTCCCATGGCTCTAGATACTTTTCATAATAAGACCTGTATGCTGAGAGACTTCTTATAACTTCTCCGTTTTCTCCTTCAGGTCTAAGTCTTAGGTCAAAGTAAAGTGGAAAACTTGTGTTGTCGTTAGTCTTTAAGAAGTTGATTACTGCTTTTTGAGAATCTTTGTGAAGAGTGTAAAGATCCAGATCTGAAATGAGGTCTGAGTGAACGAACAGCACATCTAAATCTGAAGTTATAGTCAGCCTTCCTGTTGCAAAATTTCCAAGAGCCAACAAAGCTACTTCATTTTTATATTTTTCTTGTATGTTTTGATTGAAACAAAACTCACACAACTTTTGTCCGAGGTATGTGAGCTCCTTCTGAACCCAAGTCTCACTTCTTACCCTTGTAAGATAACTTTGTGAAAGGTTTAATATTTCTCTAAAAATTGAATTTGTAATATTTTGTGGATTAAAACTGATGTTCTTTTCTTTTATGCTTTCGAAGTCTAATTCTTTTGTTTCTATCAAATAATCTAAAAATTCTGGTTCGTTGACAACTTTGTCTAATAAATAAGGACCAAAATTTGAAAAAGAAAGAATTAATTTTTTTAGATATTCGTTATCCATGAATAGCTGAAAGAATGTATCTTTTCCCTTCATATTGGAGAGAAAGAGAGAAAAATTTTTTAGTGTGTAATCAGGATGGTTGGTTTTGCATATTTCTAAAAGTAGTTCTTCAAGTTGATATGATAAAGTTTCCTGAAACTTTGTGTTTCCAATTTTTAGCAGCATTAGATATCTTGATGATTCGGTTAAATCTGAGAAATGATTTAAATCTTTAGGTATTTCTTGATTAAAGTCTTCTAATAATTGTTTTACATCTTCTAAATCCTTTTCTTCTAGTTCAATTACTTGAGATATTCCCTTTTTTATTTTTTTCCTATTAATCCAAGAAACTTTGTTGAAGTATTTTTCAAATACAGATCTTATATTTTTTTTGTGTTCTATAACTTTTTCTAGTAAATCTTTTTCGTTGGGATAACCCATAAGCTTACTAATAATGTTAGTTTGTTCGGGATCGCTGCTAAGTTCATGTATGATTTGATTGTTGTATATCATCAGAAGATGTTCTATCTTTCTTAAAAAGATGTAGCCCTCATATAAGACGTGAAACTCATCTGAACTAATAAGGTTAAGTTTGGATAATCTTTCTAAAACTTTTATTGTGTTAACTTCTTGTAATTCTGGATAAATATAACCGTAAAGAACCTGGAATAATTGACATAAGAATTCTACATCTCTGATAGCACCAGGAGATCTTTTTAATTCATTTGAATTATTTGAAAATTGATTTTCTATTCTTTCTTTTATTTGAAATATGCTATCTATTCTCTTTTCTAATGGGAAGTTTGGGTAGATTATCTTGTTAAGGGACTTTAAAATCTCCTTACCCAAATTGATATTGCCTGCTACTGGTCTAAATTTTATTAATGATTGCCACTCCCAGGGATCTGCCCACCTTTTCCAATATTCAATAGATGCATTTTTCTTAGGAAGTAAGGCTCCATCAGGGCCTTCAGGTCTTAAGTTTAGATCCACATGAAAGAAAAAGCCTTCTTGTGTGAAGTCGGAAAGAACTTTTATATAAAATCTAGCTAGTTTGTTTGATAATTTCAGATCTTCATAATCAATTTCTTGGGGCGATATGAAAACTAGATCTACATCTGAGCAATAGTTTATCTCTCTTCCTCCAAGCTTTCCACCAGCAAAAACTGTAAAAAGGGGTATTTTTTTACCAAGTCTTTCTTCAAGATGTTTTTTGCAAACACTTAAAACTTCTCTTAAAAGTGCTTCATACAAGGCGCTTAGCTGTAAGGTAGAATTTTTTAAATCAAGATTTCCTTGTATTTCTCTTGTTGCTATTCTAAGATGTTCCCTTAACTTTAACCTTTTAAGGGCATTTATTTTATTTTCGAATCCCTTAAATATATCAGTTGCTCTTTTTGCTTCAAGGATATAGTCATCCAAATTGAGATTTAATTCAAAATTTACAGAACTAAGAAGATCTAAATAGTTTGGGTGCTGCAAAAGTATCTTGGTCAGATAAATGCTTGAAGAAAGTATTGTAAATAATCTATAGGCAAAGAGAGGTCTCTTTATAAGATCGCTACACAAAAAATATGGCGAGGGGGAATGCTCTAAAATTTTTAAAAAATTACTTTTTGTAAATTCTACATCAGTGATCTTAAGATTGTGTTTTTCTATGATTGAATAGAAAAATGAATCGGGATTGATATTAAGGGTGGTTGATCTTAAGTTCATCTAGTGGCTTTGTATTTGATATTTTCTCAAAATATACGCTTGCTTTATCAAATTTAAAATAATAATCTATTTTTTTCTTTATTAGTTCTATGTCAAACGTATCATAAATGTATACTCTTTTTGATTTATTAATTAAGCTATCTTTTGAGATCAAATTTAGCGCTTCACTAGAAATTCTTTCACATGGATCCAATATAATTATTTCGTTGGAAAACCTTTTTGAAGCAACTTCTTTTATCTGGCTTTTAATTAAAGGATAATGTGTGCAACCTAATAAAATACCTATTGGTTCACTAGCATTTATATCTATTTGAAGATATCTATTTAAAAGGTCTTCTATTTCAAGAGATGGATTCATAAATTCTATAGCATCGACAAGCTTTGGACAAGCAACCGGATATACATTGTAATCACATGCAGAAAGGGCATTTTCAAAGATTTTACTTTCAATTGTAACCTTTGTTGCAAGAATTATAAGATTTTTGTGATGAAAGGTTTCTTTTACAAAGTTTATTGTAGGTTCTATTGTGCCAATTATTGGAATTTTGGTTTTTTGTTTTAGTTTGTTTAATACTGTGGAAGAGGATGTATTACATGCACTTATAATCAGTTCGCAACCTTTATTTTCGAGGAAAGAAATAATATTTCCTACTATGAGTTCTAACTCTTCTATATCTTTGTTCCCGTATGGTACATTTATGGTGTCAGCGACATAAAATATGTCGCCTATTAGCGGTGAATTGCTATTTATAATAGAGTTTAAGATGTTTACTCCACCCAACCCCGAGTCAAAAATACCTATTTTCAAGATAAAACCTCCAGTTAATTTAAAAGCAATATTTATATTATTTTATCACTTTTATTATGGTAGTAGTATTTTTTTATATAACTTTTAATGAAGTAATTTAAGTTTAAAAATTTTTATTTTCATAAATTTTCCAAAAGTGTTCTCTGTCCCCCTTTTGTTTTTTGCTTTCATACATTGCTATATCAATAAATCTTAAGATGTTATCGGGAGTTGCAGAGTCATTCTTTTGGTATAGATATACTCCCATGCTTACACCAACCTGAGCAGTAATATTTTCTGTTATCTTAATAGGAGAACTAATAGCTTCGTCTATTTTTGCGAAAATCCTTTCTAAATGCTTTGGGTTTTTAATAGACTCTAAAAGAATTACAAATTCATCACCGCCCAGTCTAGCAACAAAGTCAACTTTCCTAAGCTTGGCTGTTAGACGCTGTCCTATTGTTTTTAGAACAATATCGCCAATTTCATGTCCATAGTTATCATTTATAGGTTTAAAGTCATCCAGATCTATCATACAAACTGCTAGAATATAATCGTGTCTTTTGGCACGTTCTATCGCCTTTGTAAGCTCCAAACTCAAATAACGTCTATTTGGCAACTTTGTAAGATTATCGTGAAGCGCTTGGAAATAGAGTTTTTCTTTTAGCAGATATAGACTTGTAGTGTCGATTGCGCTCCAGAGGATTGCCTTTTCTTTATTTGGAAGTTCGATTAAAGAACTTGTTGCTTCGAGCCAAACAGTAGAGTTATCCTTTCTTTTAAAGCTTTGTTCAATAGTTATTTCCTCATTTGGTTTTCTAAAGAGTTTTTTAATAAATTTTTTGCATTTTTGAATTGATTTTTCGTCTTTATGAATAAGATTTATATTTTTGTTTACAAGTTCTTCCCTTTCATATAAAAGCATTTTGCATATAGTTGGATTAGCATCAAGTATAGTGAAGTTCTTATCTATAATCAAAATGCCTGCTGCATTTTTTTCAAACAAAATTTTATGATAGGCAAGTGAATGTTTTAGCTTCTCTTGAACCTCTTTTAATTCTCTTTCTGCAATTTTTTGTTCTGTTACATCCCTTGCTGCTCCTAGTATTGCAGTTACTTCTCCTTTATCATTTTTTTTAGGGACTTTTATAACATCAAGATATAAATATTTTCCAGCTACATTTCCATATTCTTCAAATCTTCCTCGTTTCTTTGTAGCAAGTACTATTGAATCAGAGTCCATGCACAACTCTCCAAAAGTATGAAAGTTTGGATCATCTGATTTTTGTTCTCTTATCCTTTGTGCAAAGTAAAGGTCAGTTTTACCTATAGGTTCGTTTGTGTTTTTTGCATGAAGGAGTTTGTTACAGATTGCTTTATTTGCAAGAAGATATCTTTTTTGTGTATCCTTTAGCCATATCATGTCTGGTACCAGGTCTATAATTTCTCTCAAAAAATTCTTTTCTTCTTTTAGTTCATTTTCTCTTTCTTTGGATTGAGTTATATTTATTAAATAAATCAAGTACATGCTATCTTTGTCTAATGATACCCAGTTCAATTGCCAGTATTCATTCTTAAAATATAACTCCTTAAGTAAATATTTTTTAAAATTATGTTTTATATTGGATAAGCAAAAGTAACATTGCATAGTTGGTAAAATTTGTCCCTTTTCAAAAGATTTTCTTTGTTCTTTTGGAAGAAAATTTGCGTTCCATAATTCATGCCAACAATATCCGCCTATTTTTGAACCAAATAAAGCAAAAGCGCTCTTGTTTTGCAAAATAATTTTGTGGTTTTTATCTATAAGTAAAATAGGTATATGTAAGTTGTCGATTAATTCTTTAAACGCATCAAATTTATTTTCTAAACTTATATCATTATTTTCTGCCATTTTCCCTTCTTAAGCAAAGAAAAATTAGATAAAGCATCAAAATTTCGCAAGTTATTATTTCTTAAATAAAAATTGGATTAAGCGTACACATTTTTCCCTTTTTTGTCAAGTTTACGAATTGCGTCTGTTAACGGACACTGATTTCACTCCTTAAGAAGACGCTAATTTTGTCACTATGATGGGAGAGATATTTTTGAGTGTTAAGGAATCACGCAGAGTTTTTGTAATTGAACAAGCAATTGAAGGCAATATCACTAATAGACAGGCAGCTGAAGTTTTAGGCTTAAGTAAACGTCAAATTATACGTTGATGTTTCATCCAAGCGGATGCAGTTTGTTTTCATATGCAGCAATGTATTGAGAAACACTTAAAGGCTTATCTCATATTCAATGGGAAGGAAATCAGAAAAACTCATGATATTGCGGAGTTGATTTCTAGCTGTTCAGAGATAGACGAATCTTTTAATATTCTTCTTAGACCAGATATTGTTAAACTTACTGATTATGCAGTGGAAATAAGATAATGACTAAGCTGTACTTGCAAAATATCATAGATTATATTTCTATTGAAAACTTGCCGATAAAGTGGCAAGGATTTGATTTTGCTCGGTTTTCAAATGATAAAACGCTTTTTGATTTTCAACGTGACGCCTTAAAGAATGCAATAAAAGCAATGTATTTATATTTTAAAGACAAAGGAGCTGATAAAAACGAACTATTTAATCATTATAAATTAAACGGATTTGAAGAGAATTTTGATTATGATTTAAAGAAAAAGCAAGACAGTAAGACAATAAAGTATTTTTTGGAATATTCTAAAGATTACCCGGTAATTGATAATAAAATCTCATTTGCTCATTTTATCAATCGGATGAGTTTTTGGATGGCAACTGGTTCAGGAAAAACGCTGATTGTAGTAAAATTGATTGAGATTTTAGGAAAACTCATTGCCAAAAAAGAATTGCCAAAGGGAGATATTCTTTTTCTGACGCATCGTGATGATCTTTTGGACCAATTTAAAGAACACGCTGAAGAGTTTAACAGTAACAATTTTGATACATTGGTTTGATAATTTTGACGATTTTGAAAACAAATTAAGTAAATTTTGTGATTAATAGTGTTATGGCTTTGCAAATGAGCAAATGATTGTTAGAAAGAAAACTAATCATTAAATTTGGTGGAGGCGGTGGGAATCGAACCCACGTCCACAAAGCAATGCAAAAACCCTCTACGAGCGTAGTCCAGAGTTTTTAGTTTCGCCTTCTTGACCCGCTCTGGACACGGTTCTTGAAGGCTAAGACCTGTTATTTAGAAGAAAAGCCCAGGTCAAACTTTTCTTCTTCCTCTCTAACTTAAAATTGTATGCCGAGAGGAAGCACACAAAGTGTTACATCTACTCCGAAGAGTAGATTAAGCTGCTAAAGCTAAGCTATTATTGTTGGCAGTTATTTTTTTGGCGCTTTTTTACGAGGCCAACGCCACCTCGGCTCGCAAGCTTTTGCATAAATCTCTATGTCGAAACCTGTCGCCCCCATAACTATATTATACTATATGGATCAAAATTAAGTATGTTAAATTTTCTTGATAGCTTATTGCCTTAACAACATAATTAAATCTTTTAGACTTAAAAAACACGTGCTTGTATTATGATATATTATATTTAGGCTATTTCTAATTCTTGAGAGGAGCAGACTTAAAAATGGTTGAAGAAAATAATATTGATATGTTTGAAAAATTCAAAAAGTGGGCAGTGGTGGGGGCAAGCCCTAAAAAAGAAAAGTATGGGTATAAAGTTTTTAAAACCCTTGTTGGAAGGGGTTTTGCTGTATATCCAGTGCATGTAGCTGCCAAAGAAATCGATGGATTTAAGGTTTATCCTAATATCTCTTCTTTGCCAGAAGTGCCAGAAGCAGTTGTATTAATAATTCCTCCAGATAAAACTCTTCCTGTCTTAAAAGATATGGTTAGGTTAAATATTCGAAACGTTTGGTTTCAACCAGGTTCAGAATCTGATGAGGCAATAGAGTTTTGTAAAAAAAATAATATAAATTTTGTTGCAAGAGCTTGTATTATGATGGATGTTTCGCCAGAGAGCTTTAGGTTTGAAGTCTAAAATTATTGATTTTTTAATATTTTTTATAGATAAAATTCCAGACAGATTAAGTAGCACTTTTGCTTCGATCTGTGGCAGACTAATGTTTTTTTTGTTACCAAGGTCAAGAGAGCTTATCTTAAAAAATTTGTCTTTGGTGTTTCCTGATTGGTCGGATGAAAAAAAAAGAGATTTAGCTGTAAAAAATTTGTCTCACTATGTTCTAAATTTAATAGAATTAGTAAAAGCAAGAAATAAGGAAATTACAGAAATAATGAAAAATGTTGAAGTGATAGGATTAGAAAACTTTTCTGAAGTGCTTAGAGAAAAAAAATCCTTTGTGGTTGCATCAGCTCATATAGGTAACTGGGAACTTTTAGCTACTATGTCAATAGGGCTTAAAATTCCTATTGCAATAGTAGTAAAAGAACAGGTAAGAGATGTTATTGATAGATTGTTCTCTTTTCTGAGGTTGACAAAAGGGATAATTCTGGTGGAAAAGGAGAACTCTTTGAGAGAGGGTCTAAAAATACTTAAAACAGGCAAATTATTTGCTTTATTGTCCGATCAGGATGCGGGGAAAAACGGTATTTTTATAGATTTTTTTGGAATTAAGGCTTCAACATATCCAGGAGCCGCATACTTTGCATACAGAGGAAATGTGAGCATGTTTACTGCCTTTACTTTTAGGAAAGAAAACAATAAACACTGTTTAATAATTGAGCCTGAGATAAAAATTGATAGGTCTTTGCCCAGAGACGAATGGATTTTGCTTGCAATGACAGAGGTAGTTAGAAGAACTGAACGGATGATAAGACTTCATCCTGAACAATGGCTTTGGTGCCAAAAGAGATTTAAGACTTTACCTAATAAGGAGGTAAATAAAGAACTTTATGGCTAATAGACCAGGAAAAAGGAACCCATGGCTAATTTTGCCTGGTGTGGGTGTTGGAGATATAAGGTTAGGAATGAGCCCTATTGAGGTCAATAAAATTTTGGATACAGAGCCATCAAGTAGCAAATCCTTTGATTATGAAAATAGATTTTTTAAAATTGAGGGTTTTGAACACGCTAATTTGGAGATGTATTACGAAAAAATTTTAGATGATTGGGTTTTAGATTTAATAAATATCTATGCTTTTCCAGTTATGTTTTTGAGTAAATTTTATGTTACAAAAGAGGGAATTAGTTTGGGGGATCACATTGAACGAGTTTTAAATATTTTTGGTATGCCAAACATTTCCGACAATCATCCCGATAGTTCTCCAATTGCCGAGGTTTATGCAAGGTATGACAATGAAGGCATTGCTTTTTCTACTGATGATGCACTTATAGTTCACGTAGGTATTTATAGATCATCTAGATAATTTGTTAAATGAACCTGTTTAACAAGGGGATTTTAATTGTATTTTAATTTTATTGATATAATTTAAGATATCATTTATAGTGATGGTGGGTATATAATATTAAGTATATATTTATTTTATTGATGTTTTTAATTTTTTTGCTATCTTCTTTTTCTTCGATGGGGTATCCAGAAGAAAAAGGAAGTAGATGTGCTCTTGTTTTGATATTAGCAGACTATTATGGTCCAAAAGATAACTTTTTAAAAGAAGTTAAAAGTGCGGTAAAGAATGATAGTTTCTTTAACAGATTTGGGGAAGTAAAATTTGTAGATCCAAGGGAGGCAAAAATGCATGTGACTGTAAGCAGGAACGTTAAAGTGGATGAATTTAGCCAAAAGGTTCTTCTTGACAGGTCACATGGTCCCTTAGATGAAAGAGTTGTTAAGAATATATTAGATAAGTACAACGCGCCTAATCTCTATGTTTTCTCCTTTTTTGATACAAATCCTGTGAGCCCTACGGGTTTAAGACCAATAAATCCTTTAAGATATATGTATATTATTACAGATAGAATGAAAAGGCTTTCTCAGGGGTGGGTAGAAGTGGATGCATGGTTTGAAGTATACAATAAAGATGGAAAATTAATTTATCCTGAAGGTGAGGAACAACTTCCTTCAAAAAGAGATTTGGAGGGGGCTATAGTTTCTTATAACGATCTGTATGATGGAATAACTGGCAAGAGAATGTGGCCAATTTGGCCTGATGCAAAACCTTTTAAAATATATTTTAATTCTGATCAAAGTTCTGAAGTAAATACTTTAATAAGAGAGCTCGCATTTCAATGAAATATTTCAATATAGTTTTTTTCTTTCTATGTGCGGTGATTTTTGCCTGTAGTATTGCTAAGGCTGAAGAACTTCTTACTGTTCAAAACGTTTTCTTTAAGTCTTCTCAAGACAACAATGCAGTTGTATTTGTTCAGATTCAGGGCGAGCCTAAGTATAGCTATTTTAGGTTGGACGATGGAAGGATAGTTCTTAATATAGAAAACTCTAAAATTATTAAAAAAGGAGCTATTATTCCAGCTTCAAGTTCAGGTGTTGTAAGTGAGATCCATTTTGCCCAGAATACTCCTGATATGGTAAGGATAGTTGTAGGTAGCAATGTTAAAGCACCATATAATATTACAAAAATTAATGGTGGGATACTTATAAGCGTAGGAAGTTCTACTCCTTTAATAAGTCTTGTAAATGGTATAACAAGCGAGTTACAAAATGTAGTTCCTTACAATTATACTCCAGAAAAAAATCAACTTGCAAGTAATCAAACTTCTCAAGTAAATTCAAGTGTATCAAGTAGTTCTATTAACACGTTAAATGTTAAAAATTCCAAAATTATAGTAATCGATCCAGGTCATGGAGGATCTGATCCTGGATGTGTGGCAAATGGCGTTCAAGAAAAGATTGCAACGTTAGGAGTTGCTCTACACCTAAAGCCTATACTTGAAAAAATGGGGTTTAAGGTTATAATGACTAGAGAAACTGATAGAGATGTGTGGGGTAGACCAAATATGCCAGGTTTTGATGCTGATGAGTCTGAACTACAAGCAAGGGTAAATATAGCAAATGAAAATGGAGCAGCTCTATTTTTGAGCATTCATTTTAATGCATGTGCTGATCCATCAATACATGGAACTCAAGTTTATTACTATACTCCACAGAGCTTTAGATATGCAAGTATAATGATTAATGATATTGCAAAGGTAAATCCTGTGTATACCGATAAACCAATTAGAAGGCCATTTTGGGTAATAAAATATACTACGATGCCATCAATTTTAATTGAAACTGATTTTATTACCAATCCTTCAGTAGCTGCACAGGTTTATAATCCAGCATATCAAGAAAAAATAGCGCAGGCTATTGCACAAGGGATCTATGATTCTTACAAGGAGATATATCAATGAAGAAATTTATAGCTTTAGTTTTTATAATTGGTTTGTTCTTTTTGGCTGGTTGCAATGAGAACCAGAATAATAATATTCAACAAAGTGTGAATAATTCCAGTACGAGCACTTCTCAACAATCTGTGACTTCTGTCAATCATAACCAAAGATATGAGGCTATGATATATTGGGAACAAGAAGGTAAAATTGTTCCCGTAAGAAAGCAGGTTGGAACAATTTCTGAATTAGTTGATACTCTTTTTAAAGGTCCTTCAGAAGACGAAAGAAAGAGCGGATATTTTTCTGAATTGCCAAATGTAACTCCTAATAAGGTAATTTTGGAGGGAGATAAAGTTTTACTTGATTTGCCAGCATCATTTTATGAGGCAAGGGGCTCTTTTAGAGTTAGTAATATACTAAAACAAATTGTTTATACTTGTGAAAGTTTTCCAGGGGTAAAAAAGGTTGTATTTTTAAAGGATGGTAATCCTATTTCTGTGTTCCCAGGTGAAGGTTTTGTCTTGGCTCCTTATGTAGATAAGAATTCTATTAGAGGTCAAGACAAACAATAGTGTTTGTTAGTTCTTGATAGTTACATATGTTTTTTCCTAAGTGACTATTCAAAGAGTAGAGAAGTTTATTTTTAATTAATTTTTGCTATTTCCAATGCTTTTGGTTTTGGAACTAAGTGCTTCTTAATAAAAATTTGTCTATTTTTTTTCTAAGCTTTGGTGTTAAAATTTAACCTATGAAGAACCTATTTTCTAATTTTTTGTTTTTAATTTTAATAATAATATGGTCTTATACAGCAATTGTTACTAAGGTTGCTTTGCTATATATTGATCCTTTTGAACTTTCTTTGCTCCGAACTCTTATTGGAGCTATGTTTTTATTTGTTATTGTTCTTTCTTTAAAAAAATTAACAATGCCAAAAAATATATGGTTAATTATTATATTAGGTTTTTTGCAAAACTCTTTGTTAATGATCTTTTATAATGTAGCTCTAGTTCAAGGCGGGGCTGGAAAGGTAGTCCTTCTTATTTATTCTATGCCATTTTGGACCATTCTTTTCTCTGTGATGTTTTTAAAAGAAAAGTTGTCTATCTTACAAAAGATATCCTTTGTTTTAGCTTTAATAGGACTCATTTTTATTTTACAGCTGTGGACCTCAAATTCTAATCTTTTGAGTTATGTTGCTGCCTTGTTAGGAGGGCTGTCATGGGCTGCAGCAAATATTGTTGCTGTTTTTATATGGAGGAGTAAAGAAAAGATAGATGGCATTACTCTTTCTTTCTGGCAGATGTTATTTGGTTTCTTAGGTGTTTTCTTCTTTTCTTTTTTTGTTAAAATATCAAAACCAATAGAAGTTAATTTAACACTTGTTCTTGCTTTATTTTTTATTGGGGTTTTGGCAACTGGTTTTGCATGGTTCTTGTGGCTTTATCTTCTAAAAAATATCTCTCCTTCGGTGTTAGGATTGACTTCTTTGCTTGTTCCAATTTTTTCAATCTTAGAAGCTTGGTACCATCTTGGGGAAGTTCCTGGAAAATATGAAATTATAGGAATATTTCTCATATTAGCAGCGTTAGTGCTAATTTATTTAAATTCTTTAATAAAAATTAGAAGAACAAGAGTCTAATTTGGTTAGGTTTGTTTAAAAGATGATTTTTAATTTAAAAATAGATAAATTAGGTAAATTCTTAAAGTTATGATAGGATTTTGATATAAAAATAAAAAAGGGGGTTACAATATGCCTGATTTTGGCACACCATTTGCAGGACTTGCTAATAGAAGCAAGATTACACACGAGGAACTTGTAAGAGCTATACGTTTTATGGTAGCTGCAGAGTATGAAGCAATACAATTATACACGCAGTTAGCTGAATCTACAGATAACAAATTGGCTAGAGATGTTCTTATAGACATAGCAAACGAAGAAAGAGTGCATGCAGGAGAATTTTTAAGACTTTTGAAAGAACTATCTCCAGATGAAGAAAAATTTTATGATGAGGGGGCAAAAGAAGTAGAAGAGATAATTGAAAAGAACAAGTAGGTTAAGTACAGCAAAATTTTATCAATTCGATTTATTGACACTAATCTAATTTTAATTATAATTTAATCTAATTCAAATCTATTAAAAGATGGGGTGGGGGTCTAACTTTTTTAAAGAGGGAGGTGAATTTTAGATTAGTTTAGTTTTTTAGTTTTTACGTAAGGAGGAGATGAGTTGAGGAAATTTTCATTATTTTTTGCTTTATTATTCGTTTTTTTGTTAACTTCATCTGCATTTGCAGGACCATTCTCGGATGTACCGGCTAATTCTTGGGCATACAAGGCAGTGCAAGACTTAGCGGCAAAAGGACTGGTTATAGGCTATGGAGATGGCACTTTCAGAGGTGAAAGACTTGCCACCCGTTATGAGATGGCAATGGTAGTTGCAAGAATGCTCGATATGTATGAAAAGGGTCAAAATGCACAGGATCAAAAGATAGAGCTAAACGCTAACGACATAGCAACTCTTATGAAACTAGCTGATGAGTTTAAGTCAGAACTAGCATCGCTAAACGTCAGAGTTGCAGCGCTTGAGAAAAAAGCAGCTCTTGATACTGTGAACTTTACTGGGGATGCAAGGTTTAGGCTTGCCTATCGAAAGCAAACTTTCTATGCACTTGATGAGCCATACAAAGTAGTTTCTTTGGGGTATACAACTCAAAATCTACCTGGTACTACAATTAACGGATCTTACGTTTTGCCTGTTGTCAACGGTCTATATCCAAATGGCGCTCAAACTGTAAAGCCATTAGATAAAGAAGATACTTTTATGCGCTACTATATAAGATTAAACGTTAATGCGCCAGTTGCAGACAACATATCTTATACTGCTAGACTTTCAATGGAGAAAAACGCAGGTAAAAATGGGACAGGTGATCTATCAAGTCCATTTGGAAATCCAAATACTGGAGCTATTACTTCTGGATACAATGATAATGACAATAGACTATTTGTAGAGAGATCGTTTATAACCTGGAATCTAAATCCATATCCAGTAACCTTTTTGCTTGGTAGACTGCCTACTATGGTTGATAGTCAATACTTCAATAAATTCTTTCTTGATTCAGAGACTGAAGGGGCAATCGTAAGGTTTGACCTAAATAACTTCTTGCCACAGTCGAATCTTTCACTTGCCTGGGTTAAGTTTTTTGATGATGGCTTGATTACTGCAGAGAATGAAACATACGGTTTAAAGGACAGAGATGCTTATATTGCGAGCTTTAAGTCTAAGATTTTTAATGCTATAGGCTTAGAAGCAGATTATGGCACAATGCCTAAATTTACTTACTTTTCTAATAATGTAACGTCTACTTCGGCTTCTAATCCTCAATATGGAAAATATAACTGGTGGACAATTCAATCTGATTTCAACTTTTACGGAGTTAATTTCTGGGCTGGATATCAGGGCACAAGCGTAGATATGCCTGCTGGCATTAACGGTCCTTCATCCAACTACACTTATTATGGAATGAATTCTGTAAATGGCGGGGCTTGGAGAATTGGAGCGCTATACAAGCTTCCTGTGGGTTATCTGTGGGGAGATTTTTATTTCGGAAACAACAAGTGGTATAACCCTGTAGCATTTTTCTACTCTAGCTCTGATACCTCCTGGAAGGATTTCTATCAGGTATGGTATATATTGCCTATAGCAAAGAATACTACTTTGAAGTTTAACTATGAATATTGGAAGGGCAAGAAGCCTTATGCTACAGATGTAGCAAACCAAGTATATTATACTTTTAACCCGATGCAGCTTGATACCGATCAAAGATATTATATTCAGATGGATGTAAGCTTCTAAAAAGATATGGGCGCAAGAAATTGCGCCCATTAAATACATTTTAAACTTTTATTTTACTTTGTCTCCCAGAATGCCTCCCCATTCTACAACTGTAAAACCATTTCTTGTTGGTTTCTCTAAAACAGGCGTCTGTATGTTGATGGGATTGTCAAGAGGACTGAAGTATAAAATTACTCTTATTACAGTATCTGGATTAGGAGTTACTTCTAACTTTAGGTTGTTTTCAATAAATTCTTTTGATACCGGGCTTATTAGATAGTAGTTAGCTCTTTTTAGATTCTTTAGCCAATATTCTTTAAATTGAGCAGCCTCTTTCTTATTTAAACCTAAGATTGGCAGAAATTTGTCGAAAAACAAACTAAGATCGTTATAGCTTACAATCCAACCTTCGCTTGGCGTGAAGCTATCATTTAGAGTAGCTTCGTAAAAGAGATAGTCATATTTTTTATCTATTTTGCCATTCTTTGTAACGTTTACAGTCCACTTCCCCTTATAGTCAGGAATTGTTTTTGTAATCGTGCCGTTCGGGTCTATTGACACAGTAATTGTGCTATCTGCGGTAGGATAAAGATATATTGCAGGTTTTTTTACTACTGTGTGTTCAATTGGTCTCCAATTTTCGGATTTTATGTTTTCTATTTTTTCAAGATCTGAGATTAATTTGCCATCGCTAACGTATTTCTCATTGAGGCCATTTGTAAGGAAATCTTTTAATTCATCTTTAGTTTTAAATATGCATTCGAAACTTTCTCCTACAAGAGATGATAAATCTTTATTCCTTAAATCTGGATACTGTTCGACGAGAGTTTTAAATATTGAGTTTTCCGGCGTTTCTTTAAAACCCCTAAATAAGGTTAAAGTGCCCTTTACATAATATTTGGCTTCTTCTGGGATTTGATGCCCTAGGAACCACGGTGTAATATTATCTCCTGAATTATTGGCTTCTATAGTAAACTTGCTTTCCTCTATATTTAGTCCGTACTCAGTTTCAGATTTGGTAAATTTCACGTAATCAGATTTATCAATAGAGGTCAAAACACAATTAATGTCATTTTGTCCGCACTCAATACTTGCATATGATACTGATGCAAAAGACACTGAGAATAGAAAAATCAAAAAAATACTAAAAACAGGGAAAAATTTTAATAATTTCATAAAGTAACCTCCCAATTTATTGCGGATTTAATATCTTTCCTAAAAATAACAACGTTTTTGTTTTGTTATCCATTATCGCGAAAACAAAAGGACGGTCTGCTATAAAATTTTTTACTGGAAAAGGATTAAAGGCTGTTGTAGTAAATCCCACAGATGTAGATGCAGCAGCTTCTGTGCCAGTCTCGTTCACATCTATGTATGCTTTGTGGATAACGTCAGAAATGTAGAGATTCTGAGACTTACTTATACCAGAGAAATCAGCACTTGTGGTAAAAGCTGACTTTATTCCTAAATCGATTAGTTGCTTAGTTAGATCTGATGAAAAAATGAATTTAAATTTGGGAATTTTTATATTTAACTCCTCAGGTTTCATACTTCTCAATAATGATCTAAACTCTTCATCACTTAAATTTTTTATGAAGTTGTCTATGTCTTTTTCTGGCAAAATTATTATTAATGAAAGACTATTTCCTTCATAGTTTAACTGCAACAACTTTACTGATTGATTTTCGCAGTAAAAAAAGGCTCCGTTTTGCTGCATAAAAGTTGTTTTTACTGGTTTATCTGGTTCAACATAGAAATTTAGTTCTGAATCTTCTTTGGGATCAAATGCCCTTTCCCAATTGCCCTTAAAATATATTGCGTTGGTTATAATCATGCGAGTATTACTGCTTATACTACTTGGACTTAACAAATTTTTTATAAGGCCGTTTGTGTTTTGTTCTATCCATGAGTTTATTGTGTCTGAGCTATTTTTTGGATTGTTTTTGAAGTCTAAGCTTTCAACGTGGGAATCAAATAAGGTGGTGGCACTGTTCAAAAAATCTTCCTCTGGTTGGAAACCATTGTCAAGCCATAGAGCATTTGCAATATTAAACTTATTTGATCCAATCGAGGCGCTTTTTATTATATCTTTATAAGACTGATGGAACTGTTCAAGAGACAAATTGTTGTTTAGAACTTTGTCAAATTCATCCTTAGTTGTTCCGCCTGCTCCCAAAGATGCTATAGAAAGAGCTGTATATATACTGAAAGGCGAGAAGACTATATTTTTATCAGAATTTAATTCTTTAAAAATATTAAAGGCAAAGGTATTGCTATTTTCTGAAAGACTTGAAAGCTCGTCTATAGCATAAGCGCTTGATCGAATAGTCATTACAAGTAAAAGGACCAATAAAAAATAGAGAAATTTCAAAACACACCACCCCTTTTTGATTTATTTAAATTTAGTATATCACAATTATGAAGGATTAAATTTTAGGCTTTAAAGACGTGATAAATTGGTTGAATTTTGTGATACACAATATTCATATTTTTACTAAATTACAGAATAAAAATTATCCTTCAAATCAAAGTACAAACCATTTTTTAGCATGCTGCCTTTATTTGTCAAAATTTTTACTACTTCCATAGCTTGAATTGATGCAGCTACTGCTACAGTAGGTGAAATTGTTCCTTTATATTCTTCTGTCCCCTTATTTTTCTTAAAGTCAATTATCTCGTCCTCAGGGAAGAAAACCCTTACCTCTCCAGAGGTCATTGAAACTGCTGCGTGTACCACCGGTATGCCAAGGCTTTTGGCTATTTTAAACAAAAGTAATCTAGAATTGTTGTTGTCGAGTGCGTCTACTGCGACGTTTGATCCCTTTAATATTTCTATTGCATTTTTTTCTGTGAATTCAGTATCAAAAGAATCTATTATTACTTCTTTGTTAATGTTTTTTGCTCTGATTTTTGCTATCTCTACCTTTTGTCTGCCAAGGGAATTCATATCCGAAAGAATTTGTCTATTTAAGTTTGATTCCTCAAAAACGTCTTTGTCTACAATTTTTATATGACCTACTCCTAATCTAACAAGGTGTTCGAGTACAAAGCCCCCAAGACCGCCCATTCCAATAATAGAGACTGTAGATTGAAAGAGTTTTGTTTGATCTTCTTCTCCAAGTGTCATGATATTTTTTTCAAATTGTTTTGAAATCACTGTATACTCCTTAAATTTTAAATATTCATATCTTATATGTTATATTTAAAATTGCTTTTAATCAATTTTGCTGAGGGTGATAGATTGAAATTCGATAGGGTGTTTTTTTCTTTATTAATACCATATGTTCTTTTGTTCATTTTTGGAAATATGTTTAAATTTGAGTTTTTTTTGCTGATAATGCCAATCTTTCTTGGTGCACTTGTGGGATACGTTACTAATGTTGTTGCAGTATGGATGATATTTAATCCGAAGAAAAAGAGATTTGGTTATCAGGGGATAGTGCCAAAATCAAAATTAGAAATAAGTGAAAGGCTCTCAAGTGTAGTTGAAAAAGAGTTAATAAATCACGATTCTATTATGAACATGCTTGAAAATAAATCTGAGAGAGTAAAAAAATCACTGGTAGATTTTCTATATTCTTTACTGAACAATGATTTTGGAACTGCGAAGGATTGCTTTAAGGATAAATCTTCAAGATTTAGATCTATGTTTGTAAGATTGTATGAAAAAAATTTAAGCATTATAGTGCTTTTCATTGATTCTATTATTTTAAAGATATTGTCCAATCCATTAAATAAACTTGTTAATTTAGAAAAAATAAGAACTGAAATAATAACTTCGAGAAATAATATAAAAGAAAAATTTGATACTCTTTTGGCTGAAAAAACTTTAGCTGACATATTTGGTAATGAAAACCTTGATTTAATTTGTAATAAGATAAAGCAGTACCTGCAAAGTGACTTTCAGGAAGTGCTTTATTCAAGGTTATCAGAAATGAGTTTAAACGAAATAATACCCAGTTCAAAGTTAATAGTAAATTTTATTATTAATTGGTTATATACAAAATTAAGTGATGATGAGTTTGTAGAGAAAATAGCATCTTTTATAGAAGAAGAAATCAGAGCTTCCAAAAAAGGTATTGTAGAAGAGGCTTTGTTTTTCTATACAAATGTTTTTGCTCCTAATTATATTTCTGATAAGATCAAAAAATTTGTTGCTACACTAAGAGATGAGATAAGTTCTAACGAAGTTATTATTGAGGGTATAGAATTAAGCGTAAATGAATTGATGAGAAAAAAAATAAACGAAATTATAACAGCTGATAGCTTTTTTAATTCTTATGGTAAGGTATTTACATTTTTTGAACCAAATATTGATGATTTAAAGCTTAAAATATATAATCTTAAAATTTTAGATTACTTTAATTATGATGTTTTTGAAAAAGTTTTATTCGGTTTGCTAAATTATCTTTATGAGAATAAAGAAAAAATTTATTTTAAAAATTTGTATCTTGCTAAAAGAGAAAATTTTAAGATCTGGCTTTATGAAATTTTGGGCTCTGATAAAGCAAATAAAAAAGTTAATGCAATTGTTGAATATTTCCTTTCAAGAAGGATCGGCAATATTGTCCTTTTTTTTGAGAATATGGGGTTGGATATTGAGCTAATTTTAAAAGACATAATTGACAGGTTATATGTATATATTAAGGATTGGATATCCCTTTTGATATCTCATGTAGATGTAAAGTTAATAGTGAAGGAAAAAATAGACAGTTTTTCAGTAGAGGAGATGGAAAGGCTCGTTTTTGGCATAATGGACAAAGAATTTAGAATAATAGAACTATTAGGAGTTCCGATAGGAGCTTTGCTGGGTATTATTCAGGTAGTAATGAGTCTTTTTAAATAATTATCCATATCTTTCTTCAAGCCAGGGATCGCCTCTCATATGGTATCCTCTTTCTTCCCAGAATCCTGGTGTATCATGTTCAACTAGTTCTATTGATTCTACGTATTTGGCACTCTTCCATGCATATAACTTAGGTATTACTATTCTTAAAGGATAGCCATGTGATTTTGGGATTGGCATCGAATTCATTTCCCATGCAAAGATAGAATCTTCTTCTAAAAGATATTTCAAAGGGAAATTGGTAGCATATCCTTCCCGACAATGAACTAAAACATACTTTGCACTTTCTTTTGGTTTACAAATCTTTGCGAGTTCTTTTGTTTGAACTCCTTTCCATATCACGTTTTTTACGCTCCATCCGGTAACGCAGTGAAAATCGGCAGTTAGTTCTATTGGTTCTAATTTTTTAAGATCGTCAAAGCTAATTATTAATTCGTTTTCTACCATGCCAAATATTTTTAATCTAAAAGATGTAAGATCTATTTCGGGAACGCTTTTTATGTCGTATATAATTGGTTTTTCAACCCACCTTTGACCTGGAGGAAGCCTGTCTAGCCTATTTATGTCTGAACTTATAATTTTTTTCACAATTTATCTCCCTGTAATATATTTAATCTTTGTAATTATTATAATATCAATTTGTTTAATACAAAAAATTGTTTTGTAAATAAAAAATTCTTATATTACTTCATTTGCAATTGGGATTGAAAAGGTTGATAATATTTATATAAATAAATTTTTTTGTTAACAAATAATAATTTTTAGTTTATAATATTTTTTGTATTTTAAATCTAAGGAGGGATGATGATGCCAACTTACGTTTATAAGTGCAAAGGTTGTGGAAATAAATTTGAGCTAAATCGTTCGATCAATGATGAATCGGAAGTTTTATGCCCTGAGTGTGGCAGTCCTTCCGAAAAGATTTTTGTGCCTGTACCTATAGTATTTAAAGGCTCTGGTTTTTATGTGACAGATTCGGCTAATTCGAAAAACAGTGCAGGCAAATCCTCATCCAATGGTGAAGGGTCTCTCTCAATAGAAGGCGCAAAGTGCCCAGTTGCAAAAAAATAGATAGAGAGAAATTCGTCGGGGCGTAGCGCAGAGGGAGCGCGCCTGCTTCGGGAGTAGGAGGTCGGAGGTTCAAATCCTCTCGCCCCGACCATAAAGTATAAAAATTTTAAATTAATATATTTTGGCAATTTTAAAGGGAGATAAGTGAACTGATATCTAAAGTTTTTTGTAAAATTCTTAATTTTTTAGGTTTTATTTTAAATTTTGAGGGGATATATTCGATTTCAGAATGGGTATTTTATGTCTAATTTAAAAGTAATTTTTTCTGATGTAGTTCTTGAAAACCCTTTTATAGCACCTTCTGGGGTATTTGGTTTGGGATATGATGTAAGCAGTGATTATGAACTTAAAAAATTTGGTGCCTTTACTTTAAAAACTGCTACTACAAAAAAAAGGGAAGGAAATATACTACCAAGAATAGTTGAAACTCCCGCAGGAATGCTAAACTCCATTGGGCTTCAAAATCCTGGTATAGATGAATATTTAAAACTTTTTCCCACTATAAAAAATTTTTTCTTAGATTGTCCATTAATATTTAGTATATCTGGTGAAACAGTTGATGACTTTGAATACCTGGCAAATAGAGTAACTGAAATAGAAAATGATGTTATTGCTCTTGAATTGAACCTTTCCTGTCCAAATTTAAAAAGCGCTGGCGTCACTTTTTCCTCTAATGTAAAGGATTCAGTTAAAGTTTGCAAAAAGGTAAGAAAAGTGTGGAAAAAGGCTTTGATTGCAAAATTGTCTCCGCTATCTAATTTTAAAGAAATGGGAGTTTCACTGGAGGGTGAGGGAATAGATATTTTTTGTGCAATTAATACTTTACCTGGAATGAGAATTGATATAAATAGAAAAAAACCATTTTTAGGCAATATACACGGTGGCTTATCTGGTCCGGCTCTTTTACCTACTTCTCTTAAATGTGTATGGGACTTGAGAAGAGCTACGAAGTTACCGATTATTGGCGTTGGGGGTGTATATTCTGTTGAATCTGCTATAGAAATGTTTATGGCAGGAGCAAATTATATTGGAATTGGTTCTAGCTTTTATAACAATCCGGATTTGTTGGACGAGATCTCTATTGGTATTAGAAAGTTTTTATTAGAAAATGGCTTGAAAGGAGTAGAAGAGATTGTTTCTCTTGCTCACAAAACTAATTAGCAGAGAAAGGTTGTTGAAAAAATTTGAACAACAAAGGGGGATGTGGTAAGTTTTGAGGGTTGTTGCCCAAAGAGTGCTAAGTGCAAGTGTCAGTGTAAGCGAAAAGAATTTATATTCGTCGATAAACAAGGGTCTAGTTTTGTTAATAAATTTTGAAAAAGAAGATAAAGAAGAAGAAATCTCTCTTTTTTGTGAAAAAATATGTAAATTAAGGCTTTTTCAATCTGAAAGGATGCCTTTGGATCTTTCCCTTCTTGATATAAAAGGCGAGCTTTTGATTGTCCCTCAATTTACGTTACTTGCCAATACCTCAAAAGGTTTAAGGCCTAGTTTTGAGAGATCTGAGAAGCCAAACAGAGCAAACGAACTATTTGAATATATGTTTAATGTTTTAAAAGAAAAAACTGTTGTAAAAAAAGGATTTTTTGGAGAACATATGCAGGTTTCTCTTGTAAACGATGGCCCTGTAACACTTATTTTTGATACAAGGATGAACTTATGAAATTACTTCTTGCTACTAATAATAAAAATAAAATAAAAGAAATTGTTAACGTTTTGTCCAAATATAACTTTGACTTTGTATTGCCTTCAGAAATAAATTGCCTTATTGATCCAGAAGAAACGGGTTCTACGTTTTGTGAAAATGCCTTGATAAAAGCTAGAGCGTTTTATGAGGCTACCAATATTGCCTCATTAGCTGATGATTCTGGCCTTGAAGTTGATGCACTGGACAAAAAACCAGGTGTCTTGTCATCAAGGTTTTTTGGCGATGTAACAGATTTGGAAAAATGTATGGGCATATTAAAACTTCTTGGGAATTTGCCATTTGAAAAGAGGTCTGCAAGATTTAGGGCTTGTTTTATTCTTTACGAGAATAAAATTATTTGTCAGGCAGAAGGAGTTTGTGAGGGACATATTGGGTTTGAACCGAAGGGTGAAAATGGTTTTGGCTATGACCCAATTTTTATTCCTTTAGGCTATGAGAAAAGTATGGCTGAACTTTCACTTGAAGAAAAAGAAAAGATAAGTCATAGAGGCAGAGCACTTAGAGAATTAAGTGAAAACTTAAAACAAATCTTAAGAAAATAGGAAGGTGAAACGATGGAGAATTTAAAATCGACACCGCTTGAGGCTGAACACATTAAGCTAAAAGCAAAAATGGCACCCTTTGGGGGATGGAATATGCCAATCCAATATGAGAGTATAATTGAAGAACATATGCAATGTAGAAAAAGTGCTGCGCTTTTTGACACTTGTCATATGGGCGAATTTTATTTTAAAGGTGATCTGGCAAATACAAATATTGAAATGGCTTTTTCTTTTAAAATTGGCACAATTAATGTAGGAAAGTGCAGGTATGGTTTAATTTTGAATGAAAAAGGGGGAATTGTAGACGATTGTATTGTTTACAGATTAAGCGCTGATGAACTTATGATGGTAGTAAATGCTGGTACAAAGGATAATGATTTTAACGTTATTAAAAGTGTTTTAAAGGGCAACTTTATTTTTGAAGATAGATCAGAAACTACCTCAAAGCTTGATGTTCAGGGCCCTCTTTCAAGAGAACTGTTAAGAAAATATTTTCCAGGGATTATAGATGAGTTAAAATATTTTTCTTTTACTAAAACCAGCCTTATGAATCAAGAAGTGATACTTTCAAGAACTGGATATACGGGAGAACTAGGCTTTGAGATATATATGCCGTCAACTATTTGTGTTGATGTTTGGAACGATTTACTTAAAGATGAAAGAATAAAGCCTGCTGGGCTTGGTGCAAGAGATTTGCTAAGACTTGAAATGGGTTACCCTTTGTATGGTAGTGATCTTGATGAAGACACTACACCATTAGAGGCTGATCTCTCTTATTTCGTTCACCTTGATAAAGATTTTGTAGGCAAAGAAGCGCTTTTGAAACAAAAAGAGACTGAGTTAGAAAAAATAAGAGTAGGTTTTGTCTGTGATAGCAGAAGGGCTCCAAGACATGGTTATAAGATTTTTGCAGATGGTATGGATATTGGATATGTGACTAGTGGAGGCTTTTCCCCATCGCTAGGAAAGGGAATTGGTATGGGCTATGTAAAACCTCAATATAGTAGTGAGAATACAATTTTAGAATTGTCTCAAGATAGAGTAATAATTAAAGCTGTAGTTGAAAAAATACCGTTTTATAAAGATGGATCTCTTAGAAAATAAAATAAAAATATTACTTTAAAAGGAGGAATATCTGTGTCAAGATATTATTCAAAAGATCACGAGTGGTTAGAAATAGATGGCAATGTAGGAACGATTGGAATTACAGATTATGCTCAACATCAGCTAGGAGATATTACTTATGTTGAATTGCCAGAAGTTGGCACTGAAATTAAGCAATTTAGTATATTCTGTACTATTGAGTCTGTGAAAGCTGCTAGTGATGTGTATGCTCCTGTAAGTGGAGAAATAATTGAAGTGAATAGTAAATTGGAAAATGAACCTGAAATTATAAACAAGAGTCCAGAAGAAGAAGGTTGGATAGCAAAGGTTAAGGTTTCTGACCCTAGCGAGCTTAATAATCTTATGGACAAGGCATCATATGAAAACTATATTAAGGAGCTGGACTAAAAATGAATTTTTGTCCACATACACAAGAAGACATAAAGGAAATGTGTTCTGTTTGTAATGTAAATGAAGTTGATGATTTGTTTAAAGATCTTCCTGTCGAAGAAATTAATTTTAAAAAATTGGGTAAAGGAATTTCTGAACATGAAGGATACAATCATATTTTAGATCTGGCCAAAAAAAATAATTTAATATCATATCACTTTATTGGTGCGGGTCTATACGATCACATAATTCCAAGTGTGGTTGATTTTGTTGCATCAAGATCTGAGTTCTATACTGCATATACTCCTTACCAACCAGAATGTTCTCAGGGAACTCTACAAGCGCTGTTTGAGTATCAGACTGCTATTTGTAATTTAACTGACCTTGAGGTGACAAATGCCTCTCTCTACGATGGCGGAACTGCTCTTGCAGAAGCTGTTTTAATGTCGCTTAGAATCACTAGAAGAGAAAAGATAATAATGGACAAAAGCGTTAACCCAATATACAGAAATATAGTCAAGACGTATTTAAAATTTTTGCCATATGAATTAATCGAAGTTGAAACAAATGGGATTGAACCAGATTTTGATAAGATAAAATTTATGCTTGATTCTGACGTGGCTTGTTTTGTTTTTCAAAACCCAACTTTTTATGGAAGCGTTCATGATTGGACTGAGCTTGTCAACTTTGCCCATGAAAAGGGAATTTTGGCAGTATCAAGCGTATATCCTATTTCTTTAGGAATTGTTAAAACGCCTGGCCAGATGGGAGTAGATATTGCAACTGGTGAAGGACAATCACTTGGAAATCCGCTTTCGTTTGGAGGACCATATTTTGGTTTTTTGGTAACCAAAAAGGCATACATTAGAAATATGCCTGGTAGGATTGTGGGCGAAACATTGGATAGAAATAATAAAAAAGCCTACGTTTTAACTCTCCAAGCTAGAGAGCAACACATAAAAAGACATCGTGCGACCTCTAATATATGCTCTAATGAAGGACTATGTGCTTTGAGGGCTCTGGTTTATCTGTGTTCTCTTGGGAAAAACGGCTTGAAAGAATTAGCTCAAATAAATTTTAGTAAAAGCGAATATATGAAGAAAAAGTTGATAGAATTAGGTTTAAACATAAAGAACAATGCAACTACTTTTAATGAATTTGTTGTCGAATTTAATAAGCCTGCTAAAGAGATTTTTTTAGCACTATTATCAAAGAATATTGCTTTTGGGGTTCCACTATACCTGTTTGGTGGTTCAGAAAAAGACATTTTGATAAACATAACTGAAAAGATGTCAAAAGAAAAGATTGATAACGTATGCTCTATTTTGGAGGCCATGTTATGAAATTAATATTTGAGGAGTCGAAGAGCGGTAGAAAGTCTTTTAACTTGCCTGAATCAGACGTAAATTTGAAAGATTTTCCAGGTGAGCTTTCTCGATCAGAACTTAATTTGCCTGAGGTATCAGAACTAGATCTTATAAGACATTTTATCAATCTTTCCAGATTGAATTTTTCTGTGGATACTCAATTTTATCCATTGGGTTCTTGTACGATGAAGTATAACCCAAAAATTTTAGAAAAAGCTGCAAATATCCCTGAATTTTTAAATCTTCACCCATTTTTGTCTATATTGCCAGATAGTATTGATAGGTGTAAGGGTGCTCTTGAACTTATTTCAGACTTCCAAGACATTTTGTGTGAGATAACAGGAATGGACTATGCTACTATTAATCCAATGGCTGGAGCTCACGGTGAGCTAACTGGAATTATGATTATCTCTAGCTATCACAAATCAAGAAATTCAAAGAGAACCAAAGTTATTGTACCCGATTCTTCCCACGGCACAAATCCTGCAAGTGCATCTATGGTAGGCTATGAGGTAGTTACAATACCTTCAAATAGTGAAGGGGAAATGGATGTAGATGAGCTAAAAAAACATCTTGATACTGATGTGGCCGCAGTAATGATGACATGCCCTAATACTTTGGGTTTATTTGAGAAGAACATAAAAGAGATTTCTGATTTAGCTCATTCTGTTGGAGCATTAATGTACTATGATGGTGCAAACCTCAATGCAATAATGGGAAAGGTCAGGCCGGGTGACTTGGGGTTTGACGTTATACACGTTAACGTGCACAAGACTTTTGGCACTCCACATGGCGGCGGAGGCCCTGGAGCTGGCCCGGTAGGAGTTAAGAAATTTCTTGAAGATTTTCTTCCTATTCCTAGGGTAAAAAGAGAAGGTGACTCTCTAGTAGTCGTATCGAACTCAGATAAATCTATTGGTCACATTTCGTCATTTTTTGGAAACTTTGCTGTTATTTTAAAGGCATATTTATACATTAAACTTCTTGGAACTGAGGGTATTAAATATTCTGCAGAAATGGCAGTCTTGAATGCAAATTATGTAATGAATAGACTTAAGGGTTATTTAAAGCTTCCATACGATAGAACTTGCATGCATGAGTGCGTGTTTTCTCTTTCTGAAATGGCAAAAAAGGGTGCAAGCGCTCTTGACTTTGCAAAGTTTCTTATAGATAGAGGGTTTCATCCTCCTACGATATATTTTCCTTTGATAGTAAAGGAAGCTTTTATGATTGAACCAACTGAAACAGAATCGAAAGAAACTCTTGATAAATTTATAGGTGCTATTATTGATGCGGTTAAATTAGCAGAGCAAAATCCTGTAGCTTTTAAAGAACTTCCCAAAACAACTGTTATTTCAAGACCAGACGAAACAAAAGCTGCTAAAGATTTAGTTGTTAAAGCTTAAAATATTATGAATTTTGGAATAAGCTGTATAATATTGAATAATTTAATAAAAAAGTATGATTTATATATCTTAAATATTTAAGAAGGAAGGGACTTAGATTGTCTTGTAAGAGGTTTAGATTTATAGTTTCGTCTCCATTAAGTGGTGATTATAATATGGCTATTGACGAAGCTTTATATTTAACCTTCTTAAAGAAAAGAGAACCTGTAATAAGATTTTATTTTTGGCATCCTTCAGTTTTATCAGTGGGGAGATTTCAAAAAATATCTGATATTAACAAGGTTTTTTTGTCTCACGAGGAAGGTTTTTTTGTTAGAAGGTTGACGGGGGGGAATGCTTTGTACCATCATGAAGAAATTTCATACTCTATTGTTTGTTCTCAAGAACATTTGGGCAATTTGTCTGTAGTTGACTCTTACAAAAAATTGACTTCTTTTGTGTTGGACTTCTATAATTCTTTAAATCTAAATGCCAAATGGGCATGTGAGTGTGAAAATGCTGATTCGGAGAAAAACCCAATATTGTGTTATCAGGGTAAGGAAAAGTATGATATTTTAATAGATGGCCAAAAGGTTGGGGGGAATGCACAAAAGCGCTCTCACGATGTAATATTCCAACATGGTTCTATCCCAGTAAAGAGTAGAAGAAATCTTTCTAAGCCTTATGAGCATGGAAATTCGCTTCAAGATTGGGTTCAAGATATATCTTATGAGAGCGCACTCAAAGGTCTTGCAACGTTTTTTAGTAAGGAAATGAAAGTTGATTTAGATTTTTGTGAACCAACAAAAGAGGAAATTAGGCTTGCTTCTTTTTTGAGAGAGAAAAAATATTTATCTGAAAGTTGGAATAGGGATGGTATTGAAAAAGAAACCTGCGTGGCTTCATAAGAAAGTTTGTCAAAAGACGGAGAACTATACAAGAGTTTTACTAAAAGATTTGGAGTTAAACACTGTTTGCGAAGAAGCAAGGTGTCCTAATATATCAGAGTGTTTTAGTAATAGACATGCTACTTTTCTAATAATGGGTGATGTATGTACGAGATCTTGTGAATTTTGTAATGTAAAGAAAGCTAAGGATAAAAATTTACTAAAACCTTTAGATCCGTATGAGCCAGAAAGAGTAGCTCAAGCTGTAGAAAGACTGAATCTTTCTCATGTAGTAATCACATCCCCTACTAGGGATGACATTTTTGATGGCGGAGCACTTCACTTTGCAAACACTATAAAAGCTATTAGAAATCTTAATCCAAATGTTACTATCGAAGTTTTAGTGCCTGATTTCAAGGGTGATACTGATTCAATTAAAACAGTAATTGGGTTAAATCCTGAGATTTTTGGTCACAATCTGGAAACTGTTCCAAGACTTTATGCTATTAGGAAAGGGGCTTCATTTGAGAGATCCCTATATGTTTTAGAAAGTGTTAAAAAATTATCTCAAAATGTCTTTACAAAAACTGGGATAATGCTTGGCTTGGGAGAAACGATGGACGAATTAAAGGAAGTTTTTGAAAGGCTTATTAAAATTAACTGTGATTTTATTAGTATAGGGCAATATTTAAGACCAAGTTTGAAGAATGTCGAGGTTTATGAATACGTTCATCCAGACAAATTTGAAGAAATAGGAGAAATTGCACGAAACTTTGGTTTTAAACATGTTGAAAGTGCTCCATATGTAAGAAGCTCATATAACGCACAAAAATATTTATCTTGTGGGAGAAGTTGAGGTTGGAAAATAAATTTGATGCGATTATTCTTGGTGCTGGACCAGCAGGCTATGAATGTGCGCTTTATTTAGGAGAAAGAGGAAAAAGTGTATGTTTGGTAGATAAATCTGAAGAAAATATTGGCGGTACATGTTTAAATGAAGGATGTATTCCTGTAAAGTCGCTAGTTGAAAGCGCTCATTTGGTACAAAGAATGAAAGAATACAAAGATGTTTTCAATGTTGACTTCAGAATAGAGTATTCTAATGCAGTGAAGCTTTTAGAGGATCAGAAATCTCAATTGAGACAGGGAATAATTTCAAGACTGAAAAGGTCAAAAGTTAATATGATCTTTGGTAAGGGGATGCTGGTAACTAATAATGCAGTAAGGGTTGACGGTGTTGATTATTTTGCTGATAGCATTGTTTTAGCAACAGGCTCATATCCAAAAAGTCTTTCAACTTTGAATATCGATGAAAATAAAATTATTTCAAGTAGCGGTCTTTTAAAGTTGAAAAACTTGCCAAAAGACATTCTTGTTGTTGGAGGAGGATATGTAGGTTGTGAGTTTGCGTCGTTACTAAATTATTTTGGATCAAACGTAACAATTGTGGAATTTTTACCTAAGATAATGGGAGTAGAAGATGATGAGGTTTCTCGCACTCTTCTGAGAGAATTTAAAAAGAGAAATATATCTGTAAATACTGATTCAGAGATTGTAAATGTTCAAAACAAAGATGAAAAGATATTGGTTAATTTTAAAAATAGAAAAAGTAATTTAGTTAAAGAGGCTCTTGTGGATATTATATTAGTTTCTGTAGGAAGAGGACCTAATACAAAGGATCTGAATTTGGAGGCTATTAATGCAAAAACCGAAAGGGATTACATAATTACAGAGAATGATTTTAGCATAAATAACAGTAACGTATATGCAGTAGGAGATATTATAAAAACTCCAATGCTAGCCAATGTAGCTACTAGAGAAGGAATATTTGTTGCAAAAAAAATACTTGGCGAAACTGAGTGTGTTAATTATGAACTTTTGCCAAGGGTGGTATTTACAGATCCTGGTGTAGGTTGTATTGGATTAACAGAAGAAGACCTGAAATCAAAAGGAATTTCTTATAAAACATACAGGGCATTTTTTAAAGGCAATGGAAAAGCACTTATTATGGGTCAAAATTCAGGCTTTTTTAAGGTCCTTACTTCTGAAGATGAGATTATACTTGGTGCCATGTTTATAGGTCCTATGGCATACGAGTTAGTTCATATTATGGCTATTGCAATGCAAAGTAAAGCAAATGTAACTGAGCTAAAGAACATAATTTATGCTCACCCAACGCTTTCTGAGATAATTTTTAGCGCTTTAGTGTAGTTTTAAAAGTGTTTAATATATCTAAATTGGGAAAATACAAATAAATATAATTTAGTGTAATATAAGTAAGTTTTATTAAAAATAGTTGTTTTTTTTATCAAAGTGGGTTGTAAAATATAAAGTAAGTTATGTAAATTTTTATAAAAATGCTATTTATTCTTATTTTCTTTAATTTATTTTTATATATGTCTCAAAAAAGGGAGTGAAATGAATGGGGAAGCTTAGAAGGAGGGACTTCTTAAAGCTTACGTTTGCTGGCGCTACAGCAATGGTAATGGACGGCAATATTGCTGTGCCTGCACAGGCTTCTGTAAAACCCTTCAAGTTAAAAGACACTAAAGTAAGTCCTTCAGTATGTATTTACTGTGGTGTAGGATGTGGACTTCTTGTTTATGCAAAAGATGGTAAAGTAGTAAACATTGAAGGCGATCCTGACAATCCTAACAACGAAGGCGGACTTTGTGCAAAAGGTGCAACGTCTTTCTACGTTTATTCCAATCCTCTGAGATTGAAGAAACCTATGTATAGAGCACCTGGTTCTGATAAATGGGAAGAAAAGAGCTGGGACTGGACTATTAATGAGGTAGCAAAAAGAATCCTGAAAACAAGGAATGAAACCTTTGTTAAGGAAGTGGGGGGAGTTCCAGTAAACAGAACCGAAGGTCTTGTTCAGCTTGGAGGGGCATCCCATGATACTGATGAATGTTATCTATTGTCTAAATTTGCAAGATCGCTTGGGATAGTTTATCTTGAACATCAGGCACGTATATGACACTCTTCCACAGTGACCAGTTTGGGTCCAAGTTTTGGAAGAGGTGCAATGACAAATCCTTTAACTGATGTAAGAAATTCAGATGTAATTATGATTTGTGGGGGAAATCCTGCTGAAAATCACCCTGCTATAGCAAGATATATTAATATGTGCAAGGATTCAGGTGGGATAGTTATTTCTGTAGATCCAAGGTTTACGAGAACTTCTTCGCTTTCTGATATATATTCGCCAATAAGACCAGGAACAGATATCGTATTTTTTGGTGGTTTAATCAACTATATAATTCAAAACAAAAAATATCAGGAAATTTATCTTAAGAATTATACTAATGCCTCATGGTTGTTGAATCCTGAATTTGACTTCAAAGATGGCCATTTTTCTGGATGGGATGAGGCAAAAAAGATGTACAATTATGCAACCTGGGGATTTCAAACAGGACCAGATAAAAAAGTCTTGAAAGACATGACACTCCAAGATCCAAATTGTGTGTTTCAAAGACTGGCAAAGCACTACTCAAGATATACGCCAGAAGTAGTCGAGAATGTTACTGGAATGAAAAAAGAAACTTTTCTAAAGATTGCTGAAGTTTATTCTTCCACAGGAGCACCAGATAAGTCAGGATGCTTAATTTATGCTATGGGTCTTACTCAACACACTGTGGGAACGCAGAACATCAGAGCCTTTTGTATAATTCAGCTTCTGTTAGGAAATATGGGTATGGCTGGTGGCGGGGTAAACGCTATGAGGGGTGAGGCAAATGTTCAGGGTTCTACTGATATGGGCCTTTTGTTCCATACCCTTCCAGGTTACTTGCCATCACCAAACGACAAATTGCATCCAAATCTTCAGGAATTTATTAAAAAATCTATTGCTCCTGATAGTTATTGGGTTAATGCTCCGAAGTTTATTATAAGCATGCTTAAGGCATGGTTTGGTGATGCAGCTACAAAAGAAAATGATTTCGGGTATAATTGGCTGCCAAAGTGGTCTAAGCCTGCTTCATGGATGCACATATGGGACAATTTATACAAAAAAGAAGGAATTAAGGGAATGATGATTTGGGGTCAAAACCCATTGGTATCCAGCCCATTTGCTGAAAAAACGGGTAAGGCTCTTGAAAATCTAGAATGGTTAATGGTTGCAGATTTGTTTGAGACTGAGACTGCTAATTTCTGGAAAAGACCACATGCAGATCCAAAGAGTATTAAAACGGAAGTATTTTTATTGCCTGTAGCTTCAATGGTAGAGAAAGACGGTTCAGCTACAAATACCTCCAGATGGCTTCAGATGAGATACAAGGCAGTTGAGCCTCTATATGAGTGTAGGGAAGATTCTGTAATATTGCACGATCTGATATATAAGATAAAAGAGTTAGTAAAAGCAGATCCGTCAACGCCAAATCCAGAAGCAATACTGAATTTAACGTGGAACTATGGTGGTCATAACCACAGCGCTGATGAGGTATTTAAAGAAATTAATGGGTTTGAAGTAGCAACTAAAAAACAAGTTCCGGGCTTTGCAGCGCTAAAAGACGATGGTTCTACAACGAGTGGTTGTTGGATATACTCTGGAATGTATCCGCCTGCTGGGAACCTTGCGAAAAGAAGAAAGCCAGAAAAAACAGGGTTGGGACTTAATCCTGAATGGGGTTGGGCATGGCCTGTGAACAGAAGAATTTTATATAATAGAGCAGGATGTGATCTAGAAGGCAACCCATGGAATCCAGAAAAATATGTAATAAAGTGGGATTCGTCACAGAAAAAATGGGTTGGAAGAGATGTACCTGATTTCTTGCCCACAAAAGCTCCCACAGATCCAGGAGGTACTTTGCCTTTTATCATGCTAACTGGCGGGCAGGGCAGACTATTTGTGCCAGGCGGACTGGTAAAAGATGGGCCATTCCCTGAACACTATGAGCCAATTGAATCCCCTGTTGAAAATAAAGTAAACCCTGTTCAAAACAATCCAATTGCTTTGATATTCAAATCAAATATAGACAAATACGCTCCACTTCACGATCCAAAATATCCATACATTTGTACTACTTATAGAGTTGCAGAACATTATCAATCTGGTGCAATAACAAGAAAAATACCTGTAACTGTAGAAGAAATGCCACAAGTATTTGCTGAGATTGATCCAGAGCTTGCTAAAGAGCTGGGAATTAAAGATGGCGACGATGTAGAATTGGAATCTATAAGGGGAAAAGTTAAGGCAAAAGCATGTGTCACTACTAGAGTTCAGCCTATGGTAATCAACGGCAAAAAATATCATGTAGTTGGAATCCCATGGAACTGGGGCTTTGTTGGTATAGACCCAGATAGTGGTAAAGACGAATCTTATGCTGCGAATCTTGTAACAGAGAATGTTGGCGATCCGACTAGCCTCATTCCAGAATCAAAAGCTTTGATGATTAACTTGAGGAGGGCCTAAAATGGAAAGAGTGGCCTATATGTATGATTCTTCTAAGTGCATGGGTTGTAGAGGATGTCAAAGTATTTGTAAAGAATGGAACGATCAAGAGACTGTTCCTACGACGTTTAAGGGGGTATATACCAATCCGCCCAGCCTGAATCCTGATACGAGGATGATTATAAAATTTTATGACAACTTTACTCCAGATCCAAATTTTAACTTTTTGAAATATCAGTGTTTTCATTGCGGAGATCCTGCATGTGTAAAGGTATGTCCAAGCGGAGCTCTTTTCCAAGCGGAAAACGGAATAGTAGCATTTGACGAAAATAAGTGCATTGCTTGTGGTTATTGTCACAGTGCATGTCCCTTTGGAATTCCTCAAATTGGCAAGGTAATAAACAAATGTGACATGTGTTATTCAAGAGTAATGGAAGGCTCTGAGTCTGATAAGACTTCTATTCCAGCATGTGTAAAAAGCTGCCCTGCAGGTGCACTTACTTTTGGAAAGAGAAGTGATTTGGTTGAGCAAGGTAAGAAAAGAGTTGAGGTTCTGAAAAAGAAAGGCTATACGGAAGCCAATCTTTATGGAGAAAATATACTTGGAGGGCTCGGAGTTCTTGCTATACTAAAATATTCTCCTGAAAAATATGGTCTTCCAAAAGAACCTGTGTTTCCTAATGATATTGGCTTGTGGAAAGGGATATTGCATCCTTTGGGAGTAATAATGCTAGGAGGCGCAGCTGGCCTTGTTGTGCTTCATAGGGCGCTCAACCTGGGGAAAAAGGGAGGTGAACAGTAGTGGCTGCAAATAAGATTGAGAAGCACAAAAAGAATACAAGGATTTTTCACTGGCTGCACCTTATAACTTTTATAATCATGTTATGGACAGGATTTTCCTTGTTTTATCCATGGACTAATGTGCTAGGCATGACATTTGGAAGTCTTAGAAACGCAGCCTTTATTCACAAATATCTTGGATGGTTTTATGTAATTCTTCCAATAATTTATGTTTCTTGGAACTTTAAACTGTTTTCCAATTTCTTTAAAACAATTAGTACGTTTACGCCTGAGGATAAGAAATGGCTCTCTATATTGGGCGGTTATTTGCATCCTATAATAAAGGCTGATGAAGTCCCACCTCAGGGGAAATACAATGCAGGACAAAAGCTTTTAGGGTGGATAATAATAGTGTTTTCAATTTTGCTTGGTTTAACAGGATTGATAATGTTCTATTATGCGTCTTTCCCTGGACTACTTGTTCGAATAGCTATAATGATTCACGTATTTTGTGGCACATTCTTGGGGGCTGCAGTAATAGTTCATTTTTACCTTGCTGCGATCAATCCTACTTCGAACAAAGAACTGGGGACAATGCTTGGAAGCGGCATGATAGATGAAGATTATGTGAAGCATCACAATGCTCTGTGGTATGAGGAGTTGAAAAAATAGTAAACTTTTAAAAATTAAGTAGATTAAGTGTTAAATAGAAGTAAATAAAATTTAATTTGAGTGCAAAGTCTAATTTGACTTTGCACTCAAATCTTGTTAACGTTTAATAATAGCAGAATAATTATGAACTGATAATTTTGTTTTTAAAAATTTGTCTAAGTTAGTCAAATTACTGGAGGTTATGGATGAATTTAACAAAATTTGTTGAAAAGTATCCAATATTAGAGTCTGTGGTCGAATTTTGGGATAAATACTATTCCTGTAGGGAAAGTTTGTTGACCAAAATAATTGACTTTATACCTGAAGAAAGCATTGATACAGAAGAATTTAAAAAAGTATTTGACGAAGGAAGGTCTTATTTAGAATTATTTAAATTAAAAATGTACAAAAAGGATTTAAATTTTTTGGCGAAAATTGTAAAGGATGATTTTGGAATTAAGGAAAAAGTACGTTTTGATGAAAAAAGTTTGACAATATTTGATAAATTGAATTTATCTGAGGATAAAATTGGTTTTGTAAAGCTACTAGTTTATTCTTCTATCTATTCTTATATTGGTGAAATACTTTCGAAAAGATGTAACCTTGCAAAATGGTATGAGCCAGTTTGTCCTGTTTGTGGTTCAAGTGCTGGCATAGGCTTTATTGAGGGAGACGGGAAAAAAAGTTTGGTGTGTTCTACCTGTTATACGAGATGGGGACACAGGAGGACAGTTTGCCCTCTATGTGCTGATGAAGAACAAAAGTCTATGAGATATTATAGCGCAGATGAGCTTCCTGGATGGAGAGTAGAGGTTTGTGAAGCTTGTGGGATGTATTTAAAGGTTCTTGACTTAAGGGAGAAAAATGAGGATACACACCTTTATCCCTTGCTTTATCTATCCAGCTGGAATTTAGACATATCGATGAAAGATATGGATTTTAGGCCTTCATGGTTTAAGATTTTTTACGCCGCTTCTTGGATTAGCAAATAATATTTATTATTAATAATAAGTCTTTTTTATAATATTTTATTGTAAAATTACTTATAAATGTTCAATTTGTAAAAAACTCCTGATTTTCATAACGATGGTATAAAAATATTTTATTTATATAAGCATTTATAAGCATTTTTTTAAAATATTTAAATTTGATAATGATTATTTTACCAATTTAATATGTTATTATAAACTTGATAGTGTTTTGAAATTAAAAAATATATTCACTATCAAGGGAGTGAAATGAATGGGGAAATTTAATCGAAGGGATTTTCTTAAGTTTTCCTTTGTTAGTGCTTCAATGATGGTATTAGATGGTAATGTAGCTGTACCAAAATTAGCGCACGCAAGTATACCTTTTAAGCTAAAGGATACCAAGGTTACTAATTCTGTGTGCATTTATTGTGGGGTTGGGTGTGGACTGTTGGTATATTCCAAAGGTGGTAAAGTGGTAAACATAGAAGGTGATCCAGATAATCCAAATAGCGAAGGCGGGCTTTGTGCAAAGGGTTCTACCTGTTTTAGTATTTACGATAGCCCATTGAGGTTGAAAAAACCAATGTATAGGGCTCCTGGTTCTGACAAGTGGGAAGAGAAAAGCTGGGATTGGACTATTTCTGAGCTTGTCAAAAGAATCAAAAAAACCAGAGATAGTTCGTTTGTAAAGACGTCAAACGGAGTAACAGTAAATAGAACTGAGGGGCTTGCGATGCTTGGAGGAGCAGCTCACGGCACTGATGAATGTTATCTGTTTGCTAAATTTGCTAGAGCATTAGGCATTGTATATCTTGAACATCAGGCAAGAATCTGCCACTCTTCTACTGTTACAGCATTAGGCCCTAGTTTTGGGAGAGGGGCAATGACAAATTCGCTAATAGATGTGAAAAATTCTGATGTAATAATGATTTGTGGTGGAAATCCTGCAGAAAATCATCCAGGCAGCGCGCGATATATTAATATGTGTAAAGAACGTGGTGGGAAAGTCATTTCTGTAGATCCAAGATTTACTAGAACTTCTGCACTTTCAAATATCTATGCGCAAATAAGGCCTGGAACTGATATTGCCTTTTTCGGGGGTTTGATAAACTATATTCTTCAGAATAATAAATATCAAGAAACTTATGTAAAGCACTACACAAATGCTTCATATCTTTTAAAACCTGAATATGATTTTAAGGATGGATACTTTTCAGGATGGGATATAAAAAGTAAAACCTATAATTATGCAAGCTGGGCCTACCAAACTGGACCTGATAATAAGCCACTAAGGGATATGACCCTTAAAGATCCAAACTGTGTTTTTCAAAAAATGAAAGTACATTATTCTAGATATACTCCTGAAGTTGTGGAGAAGGTTACAGGCATAAACAAAGAAACATTTCTTGAAATAGCTAAGTTGTATAGCTCCACTGGTGCGCCTGATAAATCTGGCACATTGATGTATGCAATGGGTTTAACTCAGCACACAATTGGTACACAAAACATTAGAGCTTTTTGTATTATTCAACTTTTATTAGGTAACATAGGTATGGCTGGTGGTGGTGTAAATGCTATGAGGGGTGAGACTAACGTTCAAGGCTCAACGGATATGGCTCTTTTGTATAATTCTTTACCCGGATATCTAGCAGCTCCCAATGAAAAACTTCATCCAAATTTTAAAGAATATCTAAAAAAGATTACACTTCCTGATTGTTATTGGTCTAATGCACCAAAATTTGTCGTCAGCATGCTTAAAGCATGGTTTGGGGATGCGGCAACAAAAGAAAACGATTTTGGATATGATTGGCTTCCAAAGTGGTCCAAACCTGCTTCCTGGATGTATATTTGGGATAATTTGTATAAAAATGAGGGGATAAAGGGAATGATGATCTGGGGACAAAATCCTCTGGTATCAAGTCCGCTTGGAGATAAAACTGGCAAAGCTTTGGAAAATCTTGAGTGGCTTATGGTTGCAGATCTTTTTGAAACTGAGACTGCAAATTTCTGGAAAAGGCCGGGCGCAAATCCAAAAGGCATAAAGACTGAAGTTTTTATGTTGCCAGTTTCATCCTTTGTTGAGAAGGATGGCTCAGCTACTAATACTTCCAGATGGCTTCAGATGAGGTATAAGGCAATAGAACCTATGTATGAATCAAAAGAAGATATGGTTATATTGGATAAGCTAGTGGTTGGTTTAAAAAAACAGTTTAAAGATGATCCTTCTACTCCTTCACCTGAAGGCATGCTTAACTTAACATGGGGTTATGGTGGAGATAAATATGATATCGATTCTGTTTTAAAAGAGATTAATGGGTTTGAGGTAAGTACAAAAAAGCAGTTAGTTAGTTTTGCAGCTCTCAAAGACGACGGTTCTACGGCATGTGGCTGTTGGATATATTCTGGTGTGTATCCTCCTGCTGGAAATCTGGCTGCAAGAAGAAAGCCTGAAAAAGAGGGAATAGGGCTTAATTCTGAGTGGGCATGGTCTTGGCCTGTAAATAGAAGAATTCTTTACAATAGAGCTAGCTGTGATCTTGAAGGCAAACCTTGGAATCCAAAACTAACTGTTATAAAATGGGATGCTGCTCAAAAAAAATGGACTGGTCCAGATGTGCCAGATTTTCTTCCAACAAAGGCGCCGGATGCTCCTGGTGGTGATGCTCCTTTCATAATGATACCAGAAGGTGGAGGAAGACTCTTTGTGCCATCAGGTCTGGTTAAGGATGGTCCTTTCCCAGAACACTATGAGCCTATTGAAGCTCCTGTGAAAAATCTTTTAAGTCCTGTACAAAATAATCCTGTAGCTATAATTTTCAAATCAGATATTGATAAATACGCTCCTTTAAACGATCCGAAATATCCATATATATGTACTACATATAGATTGACTGAACACTATCAAAGTGGATCTATAACTAGAAAAATTCCAATTTTGGTTGAAGAAATGCCACAAGTATTTGCTGAAATAGATCCTGAATTAGCAAAAGAACTTGGAATTAAAAACGGAGACAAAGTAGAGCTTGAATCTATTAGGGGCAAAGTAAAGGCTCAAGCTTGTGTAACGTCTAGGTTGCAGCCTGTGATAATTGACGGCAAAAAGTTTCATATAGTAGGTATACCGTGGCATTGGGGGTTTGTAGGAATCGATCCTGATAGCGGTAAAAATGAAATTTTTTCAGCTAATCTTATGACTGAAAATGTTGGAGATCCAACTTCTGAGATTCAGGAATCAAAAGCTTTGATGATTAACTTGAGGAGGGCCTAAGATGGAAAGAGTGGCCTATATGTTTGATTCTTCTAAATGCATGGGTTGTAGAGGGTGCCAGTCTGTTTGTAAACAATGGAACGATCAGAAAACCGATCCAACTACTTTTACAGGTTTTTATACCAATCCACCAAGCCTGAATCCGCATACGCGTATGATCATAAATTTTTATGATGATTTCACAGAAAAACAGAACTTTAACTTTTTAAAGTATCAATGTTTTCATTGTGGAGAGCCTGCCTGTGTAAAAGCCTGCCCAAGTGGAGCTCTTTTTCAGGCAGAGAATGGGATAGTTGCCTTTGACGTGAACAAATGTATAGCATGTGGTTATTGTCACAGTGCATGTCCCTTTGGAATTCCTCAAATTGGTAAGGTAATAAATAAATGCGATATGTGTTATTCAAGAGTTATTGATGGCAGTAAGTCTGACGAGACTTCTACTCCTGCATGTGTGAAGGCATGCTTAGGTGGTGCACTTTATTTTGGAAAAAGAGATGATCTTGTAAAACAAGGTAAAGAAAGAGTAGAGGTCTTGAAAAAAGAAGGGTTTACAGAAGCAAATCTTTATGGAGAAAACATACTAGGAGGGCTAGGAGTATTATCTATACTTAAATATGAGCCCGAAAAATATGGATTGCCGAAAAATCCAGTTTTTCCAGCAAATACTCTCATTTGGAAAAATATTATGCACCCACTGGGGTTGGTCATGTTAGGCGGTGCTGCTGGACTTGTGTTTCTCCACAGGCTTATACAGGCAGGAAATAAAGGAGGCGATCAGTAATGGCAAAGAGGATGATTGAAAAACATAAAAAAGCTACCCGAATATTTCATTGGTTACATCTTATAACCTTTATAACCATGTTGTGGACTGGGTTGTCATTGTTTTATCCTCCAATGAACGTTATGAGTCTACCTTTTGGAAGTCTCAGAAATGCTGCTTTTGTTCATAAATATCTTGGTTTTTTCTATCTTTTGCTGCCTCTTTTGTATGCAATATTTAACTTCAAATTATTTTCAGGTTTTATGAAATTAATTAGTACTTTCACTCCTGAAGACAAAAAATGGATGAAGGTTTTTGGGGGATATCTTTCTCCAATTATAAAGGCAAAAGAAATACCCCCACAGGGCAAGATTAATGCAGGCCAAAAACTTTTAGGTTGGATAATAATTATATTTTCCTTATGTCTTGGACTTACAGGTTCGATGATGTTCTTTTATGCATCTTTTCCAGGATATTTAATACAAGTAGCAATTATTGTCCACGTTTTTTGCGGCACTTTTTTGGGGTCAGCAATTATTGTCCACTTTTATCTCGGAGCAATTAATCCTAGTTCTAGAAAAGAACTTGGTACAATGCTTGGGAATGGAATGATTGATGAAGAGTACGTAATGAAGCATAATGCTTTGTGGTATGAAGAGCTAAAGAAGCAATAAATAATTTTGAAATAAAAATTAAAACTTCTGGGGTTTTGATATTAAAAATCTCAGAAGTTTTTTATGAGTAAATGGCTCTTATAGGATCTACTTCTGCAGCTTTTTTTGCTGGTATTGTTCCAAATAATACTCCCATTAAAAATGCTATAAATATTAAGGGAATTAAGATGTTAAATGGAACTACAAAAGGCATTTTTGTAAACAAAGTTATTATAAAAGTTATTAGCAAACCTATTAATATACCACAAATTGTTCCAGAACCAGAAAGTATTGCTGCTTCAATAAAAAATTGTGTGAGAATATCCTGTTTTGTAGCACCAAATGATTTTCTAACACCTATTTCTTTGGTTCGTTCTTTTACTGCGACAAGTAAAACAGCAGCAATTCCTAACCCGCCAATGAAGACTGCTATCATGGCCAGTGCCACAGTAAGGTTATCAAGTGTCTGAGTAGATTTCGTTTGAGCTGCAATTATGTCGCTTTGGTCCTGAACGGTAAAATCGTTTTGTTGGTCGTCTGTAAGTTTGTGATTTTTTCTGAGAATCCTAATTACTTCGTCTTTATATGAACTCATAAGATATTCTTGTGGTGCGCTAATGTAAATATTATTAATATATGTAACGTTAAGAACCCTATCTAAAGCTGTATCAAGTGGGATGATTATCTGATTGTCTTCATCTTGTCCGCCAATATCAATTCCTACAGGGTCTTGTATTCCTATAACTCTAAAAGGGATATTGTTTATGAAAATTGTTGCATTAAGAAGCTGTTCTGGTATTGCATTTAGATTTTGTATTACTGTTCTACCAATTATCGCTACTCTTTCACGAAGCCTATTCTCTCTGGAAGTAAATTCTCTTCCCATACTTACTGTATATCCTCTTACGCTAAACAGACTTGGAGTTGCACCTATAATAGTAGTTTGTGCGCTGTAATCAGAGAATTTTACTGTAAATGTTTTTTGTTGTGTTGCTGCAATTTTTGCATTTGGTAGATCCTTTTTTAGAATTGTATAGTCCAGGGGAGTAAGAGTGGTTACGTTTCCGACCTGATGTGGTCTATTTCCCATTATTTTGAGCTGTCCTGCTGTAACTACTATCATATTGCTGCCCATACTCTTTATCTGTTCAATTGTTTTCTCTTTTACTCCAGAACTTATACTTGCAATTATGACTGTAGCGCTTATACCGATTAAAAAACCTAAAATAGCAAGTATAGACTTTCTTTTTCTTCTAGAGATGCTTCTTAAAGCCTGTGAAAAGTTAATAAAGAAATTGTTCATCTTTGTAAGACCACTGCTGGATCATATGAACTAGCTTTTATTGCTGGTTGAATTCCAGCAATTAATGCTATTATTGTAGATACGCTAAATGCGACAAGAAACAGCAATGGACTAATTGAAACGTGAATTCCTGTGAAATGTTCCATTATTACTCCCAGTAAAGCCCCTAAGGTTGCTCCAAAAACTGAACCAATAATGCTGATCACAAATATTTCAAGGAAAACTTGTGTTACAATAAGTGATTTTGTAGCCCCAAACGCTCTTCTAAGAGCAATCTCTTTTTCTCTTTCAGAAATAGATGCCTGCATTATATTTGAAACAACAACAGAGCCTATAACTATTGCAACTATTGTTGAAACAACGAGAAAAATATTTAAAGTTGAATTTATTCTGTTTAAGAATTCCATTACTTGATCAGGAGTTATGATTGTAAAGTCATCTGGAAGACCTGATGCAGTAAGTTTGTGATTGTATCTTAGGATTGTACTAATTTCTCCTGCTACAACGTTAATATTAGTGCCTGGTGCAAATTTTATTCTCATCATTGTTATATATGTTTGGTTTAGCATTCTTTTTAACATAGTGTTAAGTGGAATTACAATTCTATTGTCTCTATCCATACCATTTGGTGTAGTGCCAAGTGAACTTAATACTCCAATTACTGTAAATGGTGTAGTGCCAATTCTGATAAGCTTACCAAGTGGATTTTCTCCTTGAAATAACTGCTTTGCAACTGTAGTTCCGATTACAGCTACCCTTGACATGGAAGCATTTTCTCTTTCGGTAAAAAATCTTCCTTCAGCTACGTTCCAATCCCATGCGGTAGTGAATGATGGTGTTGCACCTGAGATATTAGTATCTATGTTTTGTGCTCCATATTTTGCATTCATATTGCTGTTTGCTTCGGGATCTATTGCTACAATGCCACTTATTTGATCCTTTATTGAGCGAACATCGTCTAATGTCATAGTTGTAGATCTTTGGAAAGGCTGTCCTGGTTGTCTTCTGCCACCTGCAAAAACTATTATAGAAGTTGGGCCAAATTGCTGAAGAGTTTCGTTTACAAGCTGCCTTGCACCTAGGCTTATTGATGTTACTAAAGTAATTACAAGAATACAAAGAGATATTCCAGAGATCATAATGAAAACCTTCAAGCCTTGTTTTAAGTTTATTTTAATTGCTGAAGAAAGAATTTTTATAATCATGTATTAATCACATACATCTTTTGTAATTCTTCCTGAGCAGATTTGGGATTTTTCACAATATCTTCTTTAAGCACTTTGCCAAAGCTAAGGGTAATTACCTTTTTTGTAAAAAGTGCAATTTCAGGTGAGTGGGTGACCATCAATATTGTTATGCCTTCTTCATTAAGCTTTTGGAAGACAGACAATATTTCCATGCCAGATTGTGGATCAAGGTTACCTGTTGGTTCATCGGCAAGAATTAACTTAGGACTATTGATAAGAGACCTTGCTATAGCAACTCTTTGTTGTTGACCACCTGATAGCTCAGATGGATAAAAATTTAATCTTTCTCCTAAACCTACTGTTTCAAGATATTTTTTAGCCCTATCCTTGATGTCTGGTGGAGGATTTTTTGCATAGACAGAAGGAAGCAAGACATTTTCAATTGCCGTAAGATCGGGCAAAAGATGGAATTGTTGGAATATAAAGCCTATATATTGATTTCTTAAATGAGCTAGTTCGTTATCTGATAGTTTTGAGACCTCCTTGTTATCCAGAAAGTATTTTCCACCTGTGGGTCTATCCAATAACCCTATTATGTTCATTAGAGTTGTTTTTCCACTTCCGGATGGTGCCATAATAGAAGCAAATTCACCCTTGTTGATGACAAAGCTTATACCTCTTAAAACAACAGTTTCAAGAGTGCCGGATTTATAAACCTTCTGTATGTTTTCTAATTCTATAATTTTTTCGCTCATTTTATCTTTTTTAGTAAGCTTTCTGGAATATCTCCGACAATCACTTTATCTCCTTCTTTTAGGCCGCTGGTTATCTCAGTGTAATCTAGATCTGAAATGCCAGTTTTAACTACTCTTTTTTCAAAAACTCCTGGGCTTGTTTCTACAAAAACCACTGTTTGATTACCAAATGTTTTTAGAGCAAGATTTGGTACTGCTAATACATCTTTCTTTTCTTGAACTTTTATATTTACGTTTGCAGTCATCCCTGGCCTCAAAAGATGTTCAGGATTTGAATCAATTTTTATTACCGTTGTATAGTAAACAACGTTACTTACCACAGTTGAAGTTGGATATATTGCTGCAACAGTTCCTGTAAACGTTTTGTCAGGATAAGCAAGAACTGTAAATGTAGCAGGCATTCCCACCTTTACTTTTCCAATATCTGTTTCGTCAACTGAGGCATCTACTTCGAGCTTATCAAGGTCATCAATTGTTACAAAGTTTGGGGCGTTCAATCCGGATACTACTGTTTCTCCCTGGTGTGTAGTAACTGCTGAAACCATTCCGCTTATTGGAGCTGTAATTGTACAGTATTCAAGGTTTACCTGTGCGGTATTGACAGCTGCCTTAGCGGCATCAACGGCACCCTTTTGGGCTAAATAGTTAGCTTTTGCATTGTCATATTTATCTTTTGAAATAAGCCCTTCTTCAAATAATTTGGCATATCTTTCATAGGTTACCTTTGCATAATTATAGTTACTTAGGGCTGCTTGATAATTCGACTTAGCTTGTTCAAGAGCAGCTATTTGTGGTCTTGGGTCAATTTCAGCCAAAACCTCTCCTGCCTGAACTACGCTTCCTACCTGTACGTTTAGTTTTATTACTTGTCCTGTAATTCTAGCTCCTACGTTAATTTGAGCGCCAACTTGTGGATTGATAGTACCAGTTGAATTTACCACTTCTGTAATAGTCCTTTTTGTTACTTGTGCCGTTTTAACTTCTTGTTGTAATTTTTTCATATTGTTTATATATGTGTTATAACCGTACAATACAATTGCAAGAATTATTATTAAGGCGGCAGTTATAGCTATTACTTTTTTCTTTTTAAAGAACTTTAACATTTCTCCTCCTTATGCAATAATTTGTTTCCTAAGATTAGTAATTTTCAATATTAAAAAATTTTACACCCAGGTCTCTCTCAAGGGCAGCGAGACTAAGGTAGTAATTGTATTCATTTATAATTCTTTGATTTTTTGCTGAAATATAATTATTTCTAGCTGTTGTAAGATCAATTATAGAATTTAATCCCTCTCTATATTGAGCTTCGTTTACTCTTAGGTTCTCAAGAGCGCTTTTTACAGCTGCGTCAGAAAGCTCAAATGTAGAATAAGCGTTGTTTAGGTTCAAGATATCTGTCCACACGGCTAGTTTTATAGAATCCTCCAAATTATCCTTTGTTTTTATCAAAGAATTAAGAATATCCTGTTCCTGTCTGATTTTTGAAAGGTTTTGTCCGCCGTTGTAAAAAGTTATTGTTGCTGTAATGCCGTAAAACCATGAATAATTTTCGGGTGGAAACTTGGTGTCGCTTCTTGAATAGTCGCCAACAAGATTAATTTTAGGATATAGAGAACTTTTAAGATTTTTTAGGGTATATCTTGCAGCATCAATACCTTCTATAGCTGCCGCAATATCTGGTCTATTTTTTATTGCAATAGAAAAAATCTGATCTGCAAAGTTTGATGCTATAGCTTTAGGAGGAGTTTCATATGCTGTTTTGGATATTGTAAAGCTTTTTCTAGGATCGTAACCTAATACATTTGCTAAATTTGCAAGACTTACGTTAATTTGATTTTTAGCATTTAAAAGCGAAATCTTTGCGTTTTGAACCTCAACTTCTGCTGAGAGAACGTCTGATCTGGCAACTAAACCTACATCAAATTCCGATTGAGTATATTTTAAGATTAAATTAGCAAGATCTAAACCTTCTTTCGCGGTGTCATAAAGTTGTTCAGCAGATAAGACATTTAAATAGCTTTGTTTTACTTGGTATTCTATTTGCCTCAATGTGTCAAGATATTGTTTTTCGCTTTGCTTATATGAATGATAGGCGCTTTGAATGTATGAATTTGTTGCTCCAAAATCATAAAGAAGCTGATTTGCATCTAAGGAGTAAGAAAAATTATCCTTTGAGCCATAAGATGCATTATTTGTTGACATTGCTCTAATCCTTTCGTAGCTAAGAGATCCTGTAATATTTGGCAATCTATAACCTAATGCTTGGATATACGTTTCCTTTGCAGATTGCATCTGATAGTATTGTGCTTGAAGGGTCTTGTTGTTTTCCTTTGCAATTTTGAGCGCATCTTCAAGCGTTAAAACGTTTGTTTCGTTTGAGTCAGCTGCGTAGGCTGCTTGTACTTGTAAAGGTGGTAAAAAGTTGTAACTTACTAAAGATATCAACAATAGTAAAAAGATAAACATGATCCTTTTGATATATTTATTTTCCTTTGTTCTTGATGTCATTTATATTAACCTGTATTTATACAAGAAATTTCTTTCTTTGTTGAGATAAAGCTCTTCTAATCCCTTTACCACATGATATGATGTGTGAATTACAGGTGTGATAAGTTTATTTTTTACTCCTCTGTGATAGAGCTCTCCTAAAGTAAATTCTAGTTCTGTTTTCTTTTGTCTTAAAATGTCAACAGACATCGATACCCTTAAATCCTTTAAGTTTTTTGTTTCGAGTTGTTTCGCTTTACCGTTCAATATCTCTGTGGCCTCGTCTTCACTAAGTGAAGTGGTTAAACTAATTACTTCAAGTCCTTTCATATCAAAAAGTTTTATTCCTTCGCTTTCTGCAATAACTTTTCCTTCCTTTAATGCATCCAGAAAGACTTTACAAAGGCTATTTGAACTCCATATCATATGATATGGAAGCAAAGTCAAACAACCTACTGCTGCGCCTGCACTGTAAAATACAAGTTTGTTCCACACAAGACCGTATGGGTCACTTTCAATGTTTGCTGGGAAGTTGATGTCAGCAAAAGTTTGAGATAAGTCTTCAAGAAATTTTGTGGATGAGTTTGTTTTTTCGTATAACGAAAGCCATATAGAGCCAGGAGAAGTATAATTGACAACCCCTTTATCTGTAAAAGTTGCGCCTATGGTACACGCTGAAGAGATGGCCCTATCTTTGCCTATAAAATTTATCAGTTCTTCTTCCTTTTTTATACCGTTTTGAAAAGAAAGCGCATAAGAGATATTTGTTCTTACACTTTCGAGAGCGTCGTAATAGTCTTTTGTGGCAAAAGATTTTACGACAGTAATTAATAGATCAAACTTTTCATTTTCAATTGATTTTGGGTTGCTAAATGCTCTAACGTTTTTATAATTTTTTGTGCCGTGCGGTGTTAGAACTTTTATTCCATTGTTGTTTATAAAGTCTACATTTTTACTAAATCCAAAAAGCTGAACTTCATGCTCTTCTGATAGATATGCTGCAAATAGCATTCCTAAAGCTCCAGTTCCAGCAATCAAAATTTTCATTATTATCACCTCTTCAAAAGAATACGTGAAAATGAAAGCATAAGTAACAAGGTTATTCTATCATTTTAATTTATTTTTGATTTAAAATAATATTTAATAATTAAGTAAGTAGTTAAATCTGTAAACGAAAAATAATAAAAAATTCTATTTTTTCGGGAGGTTAAAAGATGAAAATTGAATACTTTGGACATTCCTGTTTCGTATGTGAGACAAAAGCTGGCACAAGATTTATGTTTGATCCCTTTAATGAAAAAGTTGGATATCCTTTGCCTTCTGTGCCAGTTGATGTAGTTTTTACATCTCACGATCATTTTGATCACAATGCGGTTAACGTTGTTAAAGGAAATCCGAAAGTATTTAAGGATGCTGGCAAATTTGAATTCAAAGATCTTTCTATTGAAGGTCATATATTTAACCATGACGACAATGCAGGTAAGGAGAGAGGTAAGGTAGTTGCTTTTAAAATAACTGCTGACGGAGTAAGTCTTGCTCACATGGGCGATTTAGGGGAAGTTCCATCGAAGGGTTCTTTGAAGCCATATGAAAGCCTTGATTTGCTTTTGATTCCTGTAGGTGGGTTTTATACAATTGGACCAGATGAGGTGTTGAAGATTGTAGATATGATTAATCCAAAACAAATTGTTCCAATGCACTATAAATTGACTGGAAATGAATTTCCAATTAAAACGTTAAATGAATTTTTAGCAGCATGGAAATATGGTGTAAATAGGATTAACTCATGTAAATATGAGATAACACCTGGAAACAAAGAAAAAGAGTTGGTTGTTATGAAAGCAGTTTTTGAAAAATAAACTATTTTTCATCGCCCCATAATTTTTGTATTCTCTCTTTTATTTTCTTTTCAAAGCCTACATCTGAAGGGTAGTAAAATTTCTTATTTTCGGATAGATACCTTTGTCTCACAAAGTGATCTGGAAAGTCGTGAGGATAAAGGTATCTATTTTTTAAATCTTCTGTATGAATATTTTTGAGGTGTTCTGGTATTTTTAATATTTCTTCATCTTGAATGGATTTTTTTGCGTTATTTAGCGCTATATATGCGGTGTTACTTTTTGGCGCACACGCGAGATATACTGTGGCATGGGCAAGGTTTATTTCTGCTTCTGGGAGACCTACAAAGTTTACTGCATCGAGTGTGGATACAGCAATTGTTATAGCATATGGATCGGCCATGCCTATATCTTCTGATGCAAGAATTATAAGCCTTCGAGCTATAAACCTTGGATCTTCTCCTGAGTTTAGCATCAAAGCAAGATAGTAAATAGCAGCATCAGGATCGCTACCCCTTATAGATTTTATAAAGGCAGAAATTGTATCATAGTGTTGATCGCTAGATTTGTCGAACAAAAGCTTTTTTTCAATTATTCCATCTAAGGCATCTTTTGATAGCCTTATTGTATCTTCTTCTGAAGATTCTACGATTAGTTCAATAATGTTTAATAAATATCTTGCGTCCTTTTGTGCAAGGTTGATTATTAATTCTTTTGTTTGCATATCGAAAATAATTTCTTTATTTTTATACCTCTTATAATAATTTATTGCTCTATCAAATAACTTACTAAGGTCCTCTTTATTAAGAGGGTGAAGTGTAAGTAACAGCGATCTTGAAAGTAATGGTTTAATTATATAGAAAAAAGGATTTTCGACAGTAGCTCCTACGAATCTGATAGTATTATCCTCTAAAACAGGAAGCAGAGCATCTTGTTGAGCTTTGTTCCATCGGTGAACCTCGTCCACAAAAAGTAAGGTTTCTATGCCTCTTTTTTTGTCATCTATTGCTTTTTCTATAATCTTTCTTAGTTCTGGTACTCCACTTAGTACTGCATTTAAGATTTCAAAATTAGCTTTTGAATAAGAGGCAATTATTTTTGCAAGGGTAGTTTTCCCTACTCCGGGTGGTCCATATAAAATTACACTTCTTAATTTTGCGTTTACAATACTTTTATAGATAGTACCATCTTTCCTTAATAGGTGACTTTGTCCCAGGAATTCATCTAAGTTTTTGGGACGAATAGCTTGAGACAAAGAAATTTCACTTTCAAATAAGTTTTTCATATTTTTATTTTATCAAAACAAAGTTATAATTTGCTTAATATTTTATTTATCTTTTAATGGAGGTAGTTATGCAATTAATTTATATAAACGATCGCTTAGGGTATATAAAATCCAATGTAAACATAGGTTTTTTGTTAAATGAAAAAAAGGAAGCTATATTGATTGATGCAGGAATTGATGACGATAATGCAAAAAAAGCATTCAAAATACTAGACGCTGAGAAAATTATTCCCAAAAAAATAATTATTACTCACGCTCATGCCGATCACTTTGGAGGTGCTTCATGGTTTGTAAAACATCTTAATACTGAAGTGCTTTCAACTCTTCCTGCTAAATCTATACTGGAATATCCATTGATGGAACCCATATATCTTTTTTGTGGCGCCAATCCTCCTAAAATCCTTCATCAAAAATTCTTTCTTGGTAAGAAAATTAATGTTGACAAAATTGTTGATCACGGCAAGATAAGCTTTGAAAACATAAATTTTGAAATTGTTGAGCTGCCTGGTCATTCATTTGGACAAATTGGTATTTTATTTGAAAACTATCTTTTCTCTGCTGACTCTTTTATCTCTTATGAATTTTTAGCTAAGCACAAAATACCACTTAACTCGGACATAAAAGGAACTTTACAAACTCTTAATTTCTTAAAAAATTCTAAATTCAAGGGAATAATACCTTCGCATGGTGACCTTTTTGAAAACTATCTTGACGTTCTTAATGAAAATGAAAGAATTATTAATCAAATTTTAGAGTTTATTTTAGACATTTGTTTCAAAGAAGTATCTGAAATAGAGCTCCTAAATCTTATATACGATAAGTTTAATATAACAATAAAGGATATGGCTACGAATGTATTGATGAGACTCTCTATTTTGGCATATATAAGTTATCTACTTGATGAAAATTTGCTAAGAGTAGAATTTGTAAATAACCAGCAGTTTTTTGTAAGAGTTTCATAAATTTTTATTTAATAAACTTAATAATAATATTTGACAAACTTATAACAAAATGATATTTTTGTGAAAACTTTTATTTATTTCGGAGAGGAAGAAAGGTGGAGAAAGATATTCAGGAAAAAGTATGTAAAGCGCTTAAAAGTTCAGAATGCGTGTTTTTTGATCTGTCTTCCTTAGTAATATGCGTGATAGATGAAAGTTTTAATATAATCGGAAAAAGTAAAAAATTTTCTTCTTTTTTTGGACATCATTCTATAAATCTGGATAATAGTTTTTTTGGTAAAGATGGCGATAACATTATTAAAAGATTAATTGAACAATTCGAAAAAAAGATAAATACTATTTCTCTTGTATTTACAAAAAGATTAAATCATGAATTTAGGCATATTCTATTAATTTCGGATTTAGTAAAAGTTGATGAAAATTTTTATAGATTTTGTGTTTTTCAAGATTTGTCAAATATATATCAACAAAATGAAAAGTTAAAATATTTAAGTTTTCACGATGAATTGACGGGACTTTACAATAGAAACTATTTTGAAAATGAAATAAAAAAGTATAGTGATGGGAGAATGGACCCGATAGGCGTATTTGTATTTGACGTAGACGGTATGAAGTTAATCAACGATTCTTTGGGTCATCATGCTGGAGATAAGGCATTGCAAGGAATAGCTAAGATACTTAGGAAGGCTTTTCGTAAGAGCGATATAGTTTGTAGGGTAGGAGGAGATGAGTTTGCAATACTTATTCCTCATGCAAATATTAATTTGATGGAAAATTTGATACAGAGAATTAAATCAGTTTACTTAGATTTAAAGGATAGAATTAGTGTTCCTTTGTATTTTAGTATGGGCTATTCTGTTGGAAATGCAAGAGAAGAAGAATTTGAAAGTATCTTTAAAAGAGCTGATATATCAATGTATTCAAATAAATTTTCTAAAAGAAACGAGTCATACGAGAAAATTTTAAAGAGTATACAGTAAATAATTATTTAATGAGAAAATAATATTATAATATCATCAGCTTGACTCTTTTTGTTTTATGATATAATATTTCAATATTCGAAGGGCGGTTAGTTCAGTGGTTGGAACGCTTGCTTGACATGCAAGAGGTCGTAGGTTCGATTCCTACACCGCCCACCATTCAAAGTGCCCCCATTAGTCAGCTTTTTTCAATATCTTTAAATCCTCATGCAATAAACTTTTAATTAAATTTGTGGTATATTTAATTATCTATCAATAATACAATCTGGAGGTCTTGATGTCTCAAATTATTTGTTATCTAGACAACGATAAACTTGTTGATTTCAGAGACTATAGAGAAGGAGAATCTTTAAAACCTGTTACCGATAAAGATAAAGAATCTTTGGATGTTTTAAGACATTCTGCAGCCCACCTTTTGGCTCAAGCTGTAAAAGAACTTTTTCCTGAAACAAAGCTTGCAATTGGTCCCTCTATAGAAAACGGTTTTTATTATGACATATATAGAAAAGAACCCTTTACGCCTGAAGACCTTGAGATAATAGAAAAAAAGATGAAAGAAATAGCCCAAAGAGATCTTGAGATTACAAAGATGTGTCTTAAGAAAGAAGATGCAATTAAATTATTTTCCGATCTTAAAGAAGATTATAAATTAGAGCTGATAAAAGATATTCCTGATGATGACGTGTGCATATACAAACAGGGAAATTTTATAGATCTATGTAGAGGACCTCATCTTTCTTCTACCGGTCAGATAAAACATTTTAAATTGCTAAATGTAGCTGGAGCATATTGGAGGGGTGACGAAAAAAGGGAGATGCTCCAGAGAATATATGGAACTGCTTTTTGGACAGAAGAAGACTTAAAAAATCATCTTAATTGGTTGGAGGAAGTATATAAAAGAGATCACAGGAAATTAGGTAAAGAACTAGATCTTTATAGCATGGCTGATGAAGTAGGAGCTGGTCTTATCCTGTGGCATCCCAATGGGGGAGTTATTAGAACTATTATTGAAGACTATTTAAGGAAGGAACACGTTAAAAGGGGTTATGAGATAGTTTATACTCCTCATATGATGAATTTAAAGATCTGGAAGATTTCAGGGCATTTTGATTTTTACAAAGAAAATATGTACATATTTGAAAATGATGGGCAGGAATATGCAGTAAAGCCTATGAATTGTCCTGGTCATATGATGATATACAACTCTAAAACTAGAAGCTATAGAGATTTGCCTATAAGATTTTTTGAACTTGGAACGGTGTATAGGTTTGAGAGATCAGGAGCGTTGCATGGCCTTTTGAGAGTTAGAGGTTTTACTCAGGATGATGCTCACATATTCTGTACGAATGAACAGCTTCAGGATGAAATAATAGGGGTTCTCAACTTTGCAAAGGATATGATGGAGCTTTTTGGATTTAAATATGTAGTTTCTGTGGGTACCAGACCTGATGGCTCGATAGGTACAGATGAGCAGTGGAATCTTGCAACAAATTCATTGATTAGTGCTCTTAAACAAAAAAATATTGAATTCGAGATAATTGATGGAGATGGTGCGTTTTACGGGCCAAAGATTCAAGTAGAACTAATAGATGCGCTTGGGCGAAAGTGGACTGGTCCTACTATTCAGGTAGATTTTGCGCTTCCAGAGAGGTTTAATCTTGAATATGCCGATAAGGATGGTACTAAAAAAAGGCCTGTGATGATTCACAGAACGGTAGTTGGAAGTATGGAAAGATTCCTTGGTGCGCTAATAGAAAACTATGCGGGTGTGTTCCCAGCTTGGCTCTCTCCTATACAAATAATAATTATTCCTGTTAAGGAAGACTCAGAACTCTTAGAATATTCTTCTGAAGTTGAAAAGAAGCTGTCTAAAGAAGATTATAGGGTTAAAGTTGATAAAAGAAACGAAACCTTAAAGTACAGAATAAGGGATGCAGAGTTAAACAGGATTCCATATATATTGGTGATAGGGAAAAAGGAACTTGATGAAAAGTTAATATCGCTTAGGACAAGGGGTATGAAAGACGAAGGACAAATGAGCATAGAAGAATTTTTAAAGAGATTATCACTGGAAGCAAGGATTCCTTCTGGTAAATAATATAAAAATGATTTATAGAGGAAAAGTATTGAGCTTCAATAACGAATATGGATAATAATATTATTTTATCCATTATCAATAATCTTTCGGGGGTATTGTTTACTTCTAAATTTATCTTTAAAAATAGAAGTCTAATAATAGATAGCTTAAATTTTTTTGATAACTCTAAGGACAAAGCTATAGGTGGATTTAGTGACAAAAGATTAGTTGAGAATAATCTTTTTGTTGAAAACATATTTCCAGATGATAGAGATGAACTTATTGAGAAAATCTTATCCATGGGTGCCGGAGAAAGTCTCAAGTATGAATTTCGTTTTAAGACTAGTGAGGAAAATTATATATGGCTTAGACTTAATATAACAGTTGTGGCTAAAGATGAAAAATCTGTTGAGATAAGTGGTCTAGTAGAGCCAATATCGAAAGAGAAAAATCTTGATACAATTTTATACACAATAAAAGAGATAAATAGGCTTGCTATAAAAATAGATAGAGAAGATGAACTTCTTCAGGCTTTGTGCGATTTATTAGTCGATAAACTCGGCTACGCCGGCGCATTTCTTGGTTATATAGATTCTAACAAACTTTTTAGATTGAAGTTTTTTGCAAAGAATATCCCTGAAGTCCTAGTTGACAACTTTAAAAAGGTTACTATTTCGGTTGATGAAAAAATTCCTGAAGGTAGAGGAACAGTGGGCAATGCTTATAGATCAGGAAATATTTTTCTGATCTCTGACACTTTAAAATCTGAATTAATGAGTCCATGGGCAATATATCATAAAAAATTTGGAATTCGTTCTGCTTGTTCTATTCCGCTTTTTAAAGGTAATAAAGTTGAATTTATATTGATAATATACTCAAGGACACCAGATCTATTCAGCGAAGAATATATGGGAATTCTTGATGAAATAAAGGTTGACATTTCTTTTGCTCTAGAAAAAATTGATAAAGAGAGAAATATAAAGCTACTTAGTGAGGCGATGGAAGAATCTCCGGAATGGTTTTTAATAGCGGATGAAACTGGAACAATCCTGCACGTAAATAAGGCTGTTGAAAAAATTTCTGGTTATAGTGCAGATGAGATTATAGGAAACAAACTGTCGATGTTTATTTCTGATTTTTATCCAGAAAATCTTTACAACGAGCTGATTGATAAGATTTCTAAGGGAGAAAGATGTGAGTGCGAAGTTGTAAGGCAATCTAAAGATAAAAGTGTATTTTACTTAGATACTATTTTTATTCCAGTTTTCTTTGATAACAAAGTTTATAGATTTGTGGAACTTTCAAGAGATATTACCAAAGAAAAGCTCCAGCAAGAAAAGATATCAGAGTTGACAAGATTATATGTGACCCTTTCAGATATAAATCAACTTATTGTTAGAGCCGACTCTATTAGGGATTTATATCAGATGATGAATGAAATATTGGTAAAGGATGCTGGTTTTTCAATTGTTTACTTTACTGTAATTGATGATGAGAATAAATTAAAACTCTATAATTTCTACTATCAAGAAGATGATTTTAGCACTCAATATAGGGACTTTTTAAAGTTTATTGAAGAAAGTTATAAAGAAGAGTTTTATGTTTTGATAGAAAAAGGTTTTGTTAGCGCTCTTTCAATAAAAAATAAAGAAATTTCTTATTATAATGACTTAATAACTTCATCAAAGACTGAAGAAATTAAGGAAAGGTTTAAAGGTTTTATCTTTCTGAATGCCTGTGCAGCAATACCAATTTTTAAAAATAATAAAGTTATTGGTTCAATAGTTTGTTGTTCTGCTAAAAAGGATTTTTTTACTCCAGATATAATAAAGCTTTTAAATGAAATAGGTAGCGACATAAGTTTTGCTTTAGGTAAAATTGAAATGGAAAGATTTAACGCTATGACTTCTACGGCTCTTAATTCTGGAAGCGATTTTGTGATGATTACAGACAAGAACTTTAAAATAGTTTATGTAAACGACAATACCGAAAAAATATTTGGATATGCCAGGGATGAACTTATAGGAAAGCACCATTCAATCATATCTTCAAGATCTCAGAGTCTGGGGTTTGCGAGAAGATTTTATAGAACTATTAGAAGTGGACAAAAGTTTTCTGATTTTTTTGTCTACAGATCTAAAGATGGCGAAAAGATTTACAGTTATACAACAATTACGCCTTTTTTGATTAGAGGCGAAGTAAGGTTTTATGTAGCAGTAGGTAAAGACATCACACAGGCAAAATCACTTGAGGATAGTTTGCAAAGGCTAAAGGATTACGATCCCTTAACGGGGTTATTAAACAGAAACAAATTTATTGAAAATGCTGATGAATTTCTCAGTATTGCAAAATATGAAAAAAAACTCGCAAGCGTATGCATAATAAACCCGATTGGTTTTTCTTCAATAAATCAAGCCTATGGATTTTATACAGGGGATTTAATTTTGTGTGAGATAGCTAATAGAATTAGAAAAACAATAAGAGAGTACGATCTAATAGGAAAATTAGAATCAGATATGTTTGTTATTCTGTTAGAAGATATTGCAACTTTAGAAGATGTTTTGAACATAATTTCAAAACTTAATTTGGTTCTTGAAAAACCTTATGATACCCCAAAGAAAAAAGAGATTTTAGTATCTTTTAACTTCGGAGTTAGCTTTTTCCCAAATGATGGTGAAAATGCACAACTTCTTGTTGAAAGAGCTAATATTGGGTTGGGCAGTATTAAAAGTAATAAAGACAAAAGGATAGGATTTTATAAGAAGGATTTTGAACAAAGTGCAAGGATAAAACTTGATCTAAAGTCTAAATTAGAAAAAGCTATTATTAATAAAGAATTTATTCTTTATTATCAGCCTATATTTTCAATAAAGGATAAAAGTATTGTTGGAGCAGAAGCTTTGCTGAGGTGGAAGAGCGATGGGCAGATAATTTTGCCTATGAATTTTATTCCTGTTTTAGAAGAAATGGGTCGAATAATGGATGTTGAAAAGTTTGTGGTTGACAGCGTTTGTAGTAAATTAAAAGATTGGGAGAAAAAAGAAAAAAAGATGATACCAATTTCAGTGAACCTATCCGAAAGAAGTTTTAAAGATGAAAGTTTTAGGCGATATGTAATTTATACTATTAGAAAGTATGGAATTCACAGAGGGATGTTTTCTGTTGAACTTGTTGAAAGAACGTTTGTTGAAGATTTTGAACGCTGCTTAATTATACTGAAGAAGTTTAGCAGAGAAGGTGTTTTCATATATTTGGATGATTTTGGTACTGGTTTTTCTTCATTTAATTATCTTTACAAACTTAAGTTCGACTCATTAAAAATTGACAAATCATTTTTAAGCAATATAGAAAAGGATATAAGAGCAAAATCAATTGTTGAGAGTATTATATTCTTAAACAAAAGGCTTAATTTAAAAACTGTTGCTGAAGGGGTGGAGACTTTAGATCAGCTAAAAATATTAGAAGAATTAGGGTGCGAATACGTTCAAGGATTTCTCTTGGCAAAACCTATGCCCGAGGAAGAATTCGAAGAGTTAATAAGGACTACATAAAAATGGTGCCGAGGGTGGGACTCGAACCCACACATCCGTGAGGATACTGGATTTTGAGTCCAGCGCGTCTGCCAATTTCACCACCTCGGCATAGATGATAGAGAAAATATATAACAAAAAATTTGAAAAGTCAAACGTATTTCCAGCCGTCAATTACTAGCTGATATTTCCCTAATGACTTTTTAAGTTTAATCGTCAAGTTTCGATTGTATTGAACGTCTTTAGGAAGATATACAGTTATCCCATCTATTTTTGTAGCTTCAAACTTTGATGGTTCTCTTGGTATACCCACTTTAACAGATGGAGGAAATTTGATATCTCCTACACAAGTTCCAATTGTAGGATAGTCGTCAAAATAAATCGTATTCCCATTTCTAGCAATATATGATTTTGCATCATCGTTAATATGTATAGCCATAGTCATTTTTACCTCATTTTATATTTTATTATTGATGGTGCCGAAGGTGGGATTTGAACCCACACGAGGTTATACCTCACTACGCCCTGAACGTAGCGCGTCTGCCGTTTCGCCACTTCGGCTATATTTTTAAATTACAATATTTACAAAATACTGTCAAATATTTTAATTTTAGATTAAATATATTGACTAGATTTTAAGTAGTTTATACTAAAATTTAAAGGAAGTTTTTTCAAAATGAAAGTTTTTTTGGGCTTTAAACGTTGATTTTTTGTGATAAACTTTTTGCTAATGTGTTTAATGTTGTTGTAAAATTTTTGAATTTCAAAATCAAATTGAGATTTAGTGTGAAATGTATTTATTTATGTTAATATAATATAAATATAATATTTTTTTGACAATTTAATATGCGTGATATTTACAAAACAATTTTTGTGGTTTAAAATTTAAGAAACTGACTGATTGGTCATAGTATGGAGATATATGAGTATAGAAGATAAAATCTTAAAAGTTTCACTTGAGTATTTTTCCCAAAAAGGATATTCTCAAGTCAGAATAAGTGATATTGCTAAAGAAGCAGATATAGGGAAGGGTACAGTATATCTGTACTTTAATTCCAAAAGAGATTTGTTTTACTCGACTATAGAGTATGCCTTTAGAAAATTGTCAGAAATACTTTGGTCAGATAAAGATTTTAAGAGCATACTGAGCCTGAGAGCTTTTGTATATGATTATTTTGATAACTGGGAGCTTGCAAGTAAATTGGGCAGTTTAGTCTTGGATGGCCTTTCGCTTGGTGACAAGACTTTCTATAGTGAGCTAAGGAGCATGAGGGATAAGTATATAATAGAAGACCTAGATAAGATTGTAAGAAATCTTACAAAGGCAAATATAATTAGGGAAATTAATGAAAGGGTGATTTCGCTGTTTATATGGGGAAATCTTGTATTTTTTACAACTTTAGTCTTGAAAGGGGAAGAGATCAAATTGGACAAGAAGGAAATATGGCAAATGATTTTTTCAGGTTTGACTTCGGGGTTGATTAAATGAGAATAAAAATTACTTATTTTACTTTATTTGTTTTATTTTTTGTTTTCGTATCTCTTCCTGGCGTTGCACAATCAAAAGAAGAAGTTTTGGAATATAAACCTACTAATCCTCAAGAATTAAGCTTAACACTTGACAAAGCAATAGAACTTGCAAAAAACTATAGTCCTTTGTTAAAAATGGATAGAGAAAAAATTGGAAATGCAAGGATGCAGGCGCACGAAGTGTCTGGTTACCTTGTTCCCCATCTAAATTGGCAATCAACCTATACTGAGTTAAAAAGTGCTCCTGCCATTATGGTTCCAGGAATAGGCAAGGTTCCGACAGGTTATAAAACTACTTATGATCATAGGGCTGTTTTAACATATGAGTTTGACGTCTGGAGGAAAATTTGGGAACAAAGATCTGCTGCGTGGCTAAACGTAAGAGAAGCTGAGGAAAATTATAGAAGTGCAGTTCAAGATTTGACATATCAGGTTACAAAAGCCTACTTTCAATGTTTGCAAGCAGAAGACAACGTAGCCTCTCAAGAAGCAGATCTAAAGCAGATTGAAGAACAACTAAGGGTTACTCAAGCTATGTATAATGCTGGAACAGCGGCTAAAATAGATGTATTACGAGTTCAGGTAGCTTTAGCTCAAATAAAGCAAAATTTGCTTGATGCTAAAAACCAAAGAGATCTAGCTTATTCTTCTTTAAATAACCTTATAGGATATCCAATGAATACAAAATTAATTCTAGCAAAGGATCAGGATGTGCCTAACATAACTGGCAGTGTGGACGATTTAACAGCAAAGGCCGTTTCTTTTAGACCTGATCTTAGGGCTGCAAGGTTTGCTGCAGAGGCTGCAAAGAAGCTTATATGGGTAGCAAAGACCAAAAGACTTCCTGATTTTACTGTTACCGCATATAAAGAATGGGTAGATAATCACTTTTTCCCCAATAATCAGGATTGGGGTGCAGTGGTAGAGATGACTATACCAATTTATAATGGCGGCGTTATTAGAAGTCAAATCCAACAGGCAATAATAGCGTATAGAACACAAGAAGACTATGAAAAACAAATTTTCGATCAAGTTAAGCTGGATGTGAAACAAGCAATTCTAAACCTTTTGTCTGCAAAACAAAGAATTGATACTATTGCTCAATCTGTATCAGAAGCTGAGGAAAGCTTGAGATTAGCAAGAGTTAGATATCAAGCAGGTGTAAACACTATTTCAGAGGTGTTGGATGCAGAGGCTCAACTTTCAACTTCTCAAACTCAATATGCTCAAGCCAAATTCGACTATCAGGTTGCAAAGGCAGCTTTGTATAAGGCAATTGGATTAGATTAGATATGTTAAAAAATATGTTAAAAAATATTTCTAAAAGAAAAGTTTTAATAGCATCTTTGGTTATTGGCATTCTTATAGTTTTAGGCTTAACCCTTAGCCTTCTCAACAAGAGGAATACACCTGTAAGCCAAATGCCAGTAGTTAAGGCAATGAAAGTTATAGTAAGGGACACTGACGTGTATCAGGATTATGTAGGGCAGGTAGAAGCTGTAAACGACGTTCAAATCAGAGCCAAAGTTTCCGGTAATATAGTTGCAAAGTATATAAAGGGCGGTGAAGTAGTTAAGAAAGGTCAACCTCTATTTCAAATTGATAAAAGAACCTATGAAGCCGCTGTTCTTCAGGCAAAAGCACAGTTGGCACAGGCAATTGCAAATTATGAGAATGCAAAGCTTGATGCTGATAGATATAAAATTCTTGCTGCTCAGGATGCTGTTCCTCAACAGACTTCAGATACTGCCACATCAATTGCCAAGCAAGATTATCAAATCGTGGAAGCAATGAGAGCAAATCTGAAGCAGGCTGAAGATAATTTGAGTGATACGTTAATTGTTGCACCTTTTAGTGGTAAGCTGGGTGTAGGAGATGATTTGAGCTTAGGCGCGTTTGTTACTGCCGGTCAGACTGTGTTGTGTACTTTGTCATCACCTGATCCGATGTATGTATTGTTCAGTATTTCCGAAAATGATTATCTAAATATGATTAAAAATGGCATTGATCCAATTAATAGCGATGTAGGAAAAAATGTTAAACTTGTGCTTTCTGATGGAACAACCTATAAGTATCCTGGGAAAATAACTGAAATAAATAGAGGACTTACTCAGAATACAGGTACCCTTTCAATAAAAGCGCTTTTCCCAAATCCTGATAATATTCTTGTTCCCGGTATGTTTGCCAAGGTAGTTCTTTTGGAGGGACATTTGAAAAATGCTATTCTTGTGCCACAGATGGCAGTTCAGCAAATTCTAGATAAAACTTTTGTCACTATCGTTGACAGTAATAACAAGGCACAAATGATCCCTGTAAAAATGGGACCGAGAATAGGCTCTCTCTGGGTTGTAGAAGAGGGACTCAAGCCTGGCGACAACGTTATTGTTGAAGGGTTCCAGAAGGCTCCTACTGGAACTACTGTTAAGGTCATAGAGGTTACTCCTGAGTCTTTGGGTATAAAGTAATTTATGGCACAATTTTTTATTAAAAACCCAATTTTTGCGATTGTAGTTTCGTTAATAATAGTTCTGGTTGGGCTTCTTGCAATGGTAAATTTGCCAATTGCAGTTTATCCTCAAATTACTCCCCCCCAGGTTAACGTTATAGCAAGTTATCCTGCTGCAAATGCTCAAACAGTAGAACAAACAGTTGCACAGCAGATGGAAGACCAGGTAAATGGTGTTGAGGGCATGGTCTCTATGCTATCCACAAGCACTGATGCTGGGAGTTATACCTTGCAAGTTCAATTCGAGCTTGGTAAAGACCCGGATATAGCTACCGTGCAAACTCAAAATAGAGTAGGTCAGGCATCTCCCCTATTGCCGCCTGAAGTAGTTCAATACGGAATCAATGTAATGAAAGTTACACCTCAAAATGCTCTTGTTTTTTCGCTTTATTCTCCCAAAGGAACATATGATTCTACTTTTCTAGCGAACTATGGGAATATCAATATAGTTCAGCAATTACAAAGGGTAAAGGGTGTTGGTCAGGTAATGATGTATGGATCGCCCTTTGGAATGAGAATTTGGTTAAATCCCGAAAAAATGGCTCAATTAGGTATAACTACAACGGACGTTTATAACGCAATAAAGGAGCAAAACGTTCAAGCAGCATCAGGTACTATAGGTCAAATGCCAATACCTGCTGATCAGACGTTTCAATATATTACTAGGGTAAAGGGTAGATTAAGTACTCCTCAAGAATTTGAAAATATTATAGTAAGAGCTAATCCTGATGGTTCCATTGTGAGGTTGGGGGATATTGCTCGAGTTAACTTAGGTGGTAGATTCTATGTTTATAACTCAACTATGAATGGGTATAATGCGGCATCTTTTGGAGTGCAGCTAACTCCTGATGCAGATGCTTTGAAAACTGTAGATCAGTGTAAGGCAATTATACAAAATGCTTCAAAAAACTTTCCTCCTGATATGAAGTATGAAATTATAGTAGACAATACGCTTTTTATAAGAGAGTCATTGAAAGAGGTCTTAATAACTTTATTTGAAGCTTTGCTTTTGGTTATGGTAGTAATTTTTGTCTTTTTGCATTCTTGGAAAGCGACTCTTATTCCAATGCTTGCTGTGCCAGTATCGTTGATAGGTACCTTCTCTACATTTCTTGTATTTGGCTTTTCTATAAACACACTTACACTTTTTGCTATGGTTTTGGCAATTGGTTTAGTAGTTGACGATGCAATTGTTGTTATTGAGGCGGTTGAACATCATATTAGATATGATAATATGACTCCATTTGAAGCTGCACAAAGAGCTATGAAAGAAGTTTCTGCTGCAATAGTGGCAATTGCTTTTGTTTTGGCTTCTGTTTTTATACCTGTTGCGTTTTTTGGGGGAACCATGGGAGTTTTATATAAGCAATTTGCATTGACTATAACTGTTTCAATGATACTTTCTGTTGTTGTAGCACTTTCTCTTACACCTACGTTGTGTGCAAGGATACTCACACCTTACGATCCAAACAAACACAAAGGCTTGCTTGCTAAGTTTTTTGACAAATTTAATGAGGTCTTCGAAAAAATTATTTCTAAATACTCTCAAATAGTTTATAAATTGGTAAGAAAAGCCAAATGGGGCTTGATATTTATTTTACTACTAACTGCTGTTACATTTTTTATTGTTTCCAAGCTTCCAACTTCTTTTGTTCCAGATGAGGATCAGGGTTATCTTATTGCAGCAATTTCACTGCCGGAAGGCACAAGTTTGAACGTCACTTCTAATGAAATAAATGAGATAGGTCAAGTAATTAGACAAATTCCCGGCGTCTATGCTGTTACATGTGTCAACGGCATAAACTTTTTGACTTTTGCTGCTGATTCAAGTACGGGAATTATTTTCATAAGACTTAAACCCTGGGATGAAAGAACAACACAACAGTTATCTGCACAAAGCATTTTAAGACAAATATTTATTAAGTCTCAACAATTTCCTAATGCAACAGTTTTGCCACTGCTGCCCTCCTCTTTACCTGGAATTGGGACAAGAGGTGGTTTTACTATAATGCTTGAGGATAGAGGCGGAGAAGCAAGTTTTCAAGAAATGGATAATATTTCTAAAGAATTTATTAATGAAGCAAAAAAGATGCCTGCAATTGGAACAATTTATTCAACGTTTAATGCAAATACGCCTGGCTATACCTATAACATTGATAGAGACAAAGTAAAAAAGTTAGGTATCCCTCTTACTGATGTTTTCAATACAATGCAAACTTTTTATGGAGGTCTTGAGGTTAACGATATAAATCTGTATGGAAAGACTTATAAAGTAACCATGCAAGCCTTGCCTCAATTTAGGACTAATCCCGATGATATAAAATTTTTTTATGTGAGAAATTCCGAGGGTAAAATGATACCTTTAAGTACTCTTGCAACTGCAAAACTTACAGATGCTCCATCGGTAATACAAAGATTTGATGATTATAGGGCAATTCAAATTGGTGGCAATCCCGCTCCCGGCTATAGCTCAGGTCAGGCTATGCAAGCTTTGGTTGAGGTGGCTCATAAAGTTTTGCCTCCAACTTTCTCTTATGATTGGGCAGATTTAAGCTTGGAGGAACAAAAATCTGGCCAAAAAGCTCCTATTCTTTTTGCCTTATCTTTAATTTTTGCATTTTTGTGTCTTGCGGCTTTGTATGAGAGTTGGTTTGTTCCTATAAGTGTAATATTGTCGGTACCCACTGCGATGTTTGGTGCAACTTTCTTCCAATACATAAGGCATCTTAATAATAACGTGTATATGCAAATTGGACTTGTAATGCTCATTGGTCTTGCTGCCAAAAATGCAATTTTGATAATCCAGTTTTCAAGGCTGAGAGAAGAGGCTGGAATGAGCCAGATTGAGGCTATTGTAGAAGCTGCAAAGGTAAGGTTAAGGCCAATTCTTATGACCTCTTTTGCTTTTATTTTTGGTTGTTTACCCCTAGCAATTGCATCTGGTGCAGGTTCTGGTGCAAGAATTGCTATGGGTACTTCTGTAGTAGGCGGCATGCTAACTGGTACTTTTATAGGTGTGTTTATAATTCCAGTCTTATATATAGCTGTGGAAAAGGTAGCTTATAAGATCTTCAGAAGAAAATAGATTTTAGTTATAATTTCAAAGTAATATTAAATTTAGTAATAATTTAGAGGGAGATGTAGAATTTTGGCTTTTTTAGAATTTACTTTTAGAAATAATATTGGCTCTTTTCCAGTAATACATGAAGTTTTTGAAATATTTAGAGTAAAAGATAACAATTTTGTACGATTTCCAAATTACAGGGTTTTGCAGCTTTCAAGTATTGATGATGATTTGGAAAGTATAAAGGTCTCGCCCTTTTTTTCAATACTTTTTGGTTCAGGAAAAACTTTTATTTCAAAGGGAATAAAATTTGATGTCAAGGAAGTAAGTTTTTACAATATGTCAAGGAATTTATTTTCCTTAAGGGATATTTTAGAAAATATTGATTTGTGCACATTTTATTATAGAGATCTTTCTATGAACTTAAAAGATTTTCTTTCTAAACTCGATTCGGATTTTTTTATCGAAAAACACATTGACGTTCGTTGTTTGTATCTCTTTGATCTCTCTGAAAGTTTATTTTCTCCTTTGCAGAAGGAAGAAATAATTTTTGAAAATAAATTGGGCAATTTTAGGTTTGAATGTAAATTTAATAATTTATTCAGGTAGATAAAAGATGGATTTTTCTCAACTTCCTTCTATATCCTATATTCTTGAGGAAATAAAAAAAAGCGATATTAATGTCCCCCATGACTTGTGTGTATTGATCAGTCAAAGAGAAGTTGAAAGAGCAAGAGAAGATATTAAAAGCGGTAAAGAAATTAAGAGAGATAAGATTATAGAAAATGTAAAGATAAGGTTAAATTTTTTTAATAAATCTGTTTTAAGAAAGGTTATTAATGCTACAGGGATTATTGTGCATACCAATCTTGGCAGGTCTCCTATAAGTGATCTGGTTGCTAAAGAAGTGGTAGAAATAGCTACTAATTATTCTAATCTTGAATACGATCTTTTCAATAACAAAAGAGGAAGAAGAGATTCGTTAATTAGAGAAATACTTATGGCTCTTACTGGTTCTGAAGATGCAACGGTTGTAAATAATAATGCTGCGGCTGTTTATATAGTTTTAAATACTCTTCTTAATAGAAAAGAAGTATTAATATCTAGATCTGAACTTATAGAAATTGGAGGTTCTTTCAGAATTCCAGATGTTATAACCTCTTCTGGTGCAATTCTTAAGGAAGTAGGAACAACTAATAAAACTCATTTGAGAGATTATGAAAACAACATTAGCGAATTAACGGGAGCAATTATGAAAGCTCATCAAAGCAATTTTTATCAGGAAGGATTTGTTAAAAGCGTAGAAATTGATGAATTATCATCTCTTGCAAAGAAAAAAAACTTATTGCTTTTTGAAGACTTAGGGAGTGGTTGTCTAGTTGATTTAAGAAAATACGGCTTAAATTACGAACCGACTGTGCAGGAAAGCATTCAAAAAGGGGTAGATATTGTAAGTTTTTCTGGAGACAAGCTTCTAGGAGCAGGGCAATGTGGAATAATTTTAGGTAAAAATGAACTAATTGAGAAAATTAGAAAAAATCCTCTAATGAGAGTTCTGAGAGTTGATAAAATGACTTTATGTGCGCTTGAGGGGACATTAAGACTTTATCTGGAAAAAAGGCACGAAGAAATACCTGTTTATAGAATGCTTTCAAAAACAATTAACGAAATGATGCAAGATGCAAAATATATTCTGAACAACGTTAACAACAAAAATCTTGCCTTAGAAGTTCTTGAAAGTGAGGGAAGATTAGGAGGAGGGTCTACCCCTAGAAGTTCTTTTAAGACTATAGGCCTTGGTATTAAGCATAACATTTTATCTACAAAAGATGTGGAAACTTTTTTGTCAAGAAGGAATACCCCTATAGTAGGCAGGGTATTAAATGACTATTATTTTCTGGATATGAAAACAGTATATTCTAAAGACCTTGATATTATTTTACAGGCTTTAAATGAGATGTAATGTCGGTACTTTAGCCTCTATGTGATCTCAACAGCATAAGGGTCATTTTAAAGTTGATAATCATAAATTTAATTAATTGCCAAAAGAAGAAAGTTCTCAAGAATTTTGTAAACCATAAAGGTTTTGATGCAAAAAACGCTTGCTCATAAGGCTTTCTATTTTCTACCATCTTAAACACCTCGCTATTCAGGGATTATATACCAAAATGGGTTTAGCTTTGCCTTGTATATGAAGGCATAATGTAAAAGAAGTTTAATCCAGTGCCCAGCTAGACCTATATCACCAAAGGTAAAGTTAAGGTCTCTACCATATTCAGGAAACCTTTTGAAGTCTGGAACAATGGGATAGACAATAATTGATACGGCTGTTCCAGAAAAAAGACCAGTTCCTGTAGAGGCTACACATGCAGCACCTAATTTTGCCATACTTGCAGTATGTAGGGGCCTATCTTTTCCTTTTAACAGGTTGGATATACTTTGTGCTACGGCCTTTCCCATCATTGCTGAAGGCATTCCAGTTCTGGGAGCTGTGGGAGAAATTGTTGTTTTATTAGGACTTTGCATTGGTTTGCTAATTGGATGAGGTGGTGCAAAGGCAATTCCTATTGCAAAAATATTTTTATATGTTGGGTTTTGAAGGGTTTTGGGCCAATCTTCTGCATCCCATTCCGAATATGGTTTAGGATTATAGTTTCCATCTACTTTCATAAATCCATTAGGTAAAAACAAAGAACTGGTTATATCTTCTTCCTTTTTATTAAAAGCTTTTAGTCCTACACCAGCAAAAGGTGGTATTAACATTGCGAAATCAAATTCTTGCTCGTGGAATGTGCCATCAAGGGTTTCATATTTTATCTTATTTTTTCCAACTTCTAGTGGATGAGCCCTTTTAATCCAAAAAATCTCTCTTTCGGCAAAAAGTGATTCTGTAAAAGTTTTGCTGTGAGCAATATAACCACCATATTTCAAATGCAGACCGCCCATTCCGAAATCACCGAGTTCGTATTCATTGGTCATGTAAATTATTTTTGCTCTATCTCTAACCTTTTCTCTTTTTAGTTTTGATTCTACATTAAAAAGGTATTCGAAAGCTGCTCCCTGACATGTAGCCATTCCATGTCCAACTCCTATAACGATGGTTTTGTTTTTTCCATTTTTCATATCTTTAATTAAAGAGCTAAGGTTTTCCCACGCTTGAACAGCGTGTGAAGCAGAACATATTGACTGAGAGTTCCTGGAAGGACCTAAGCCTTCTGTAGCATCAAAATTTAGTTTTGGACCAGTTGCGTTTATTAAATAATCATATTCAATATTTTTTTCTTCTTTAGAATTCATATCTTCTACTACCACAAATGGGGAGGAAATATATTTGTTCCCTTCTGGATAAATTTTGGTTGCTTTTGCATTAACAAAATCTATACCTGCTTTTTTATAAATTGGCTCTAAATCAAATAACACCTGTTCGGGTTTCATATCACCTACCCCTACCCATACATTGGAGGGAATCCAATTATATTTTTTCGTTGGGGATACTACAATAATTTGGTGTTCTTTACTTAAATATTTTCTTAAAAAACACGAAGCGGTGTGCCCAGATATTCCAGCTCCCAGAACTACAATTTTTGACATTTAAGGATCCCACCTTTAAAAAAAAAATATTTATAATATTATATATTAAAAATTAAGTTTTGATTATAAAAATAATTATTATGATTTGTTTATAGTTTATATTTATTTTACAAGAACTTTCCAAAAATAAACTGTAAATAAAAATGCAGCTAAAAGGGCAAACCAATAGTTAAAAATTCCAAAAGGTACTAAGAGGGTTAGTAAAAACCAATGTATTATTATGTTTGTGTTATTTTTGAATATATTATTAACATATAATTTTCGAATTATTACAATTAAGCCAGAGAGAGACCATCCGTAAAGGGCTAAATAGCCATGTATTTGGAGCAAAAAGCTTTTTAAAACCTGATAACTTTGGGTATCAGGATAAGAAAATTGTAAGTATATCATTAAAACTCCTGTAATAGAAGTTATAGTTAAAAACAATAAACCAGATAACAAAAATTTTTTATTTTCTAAATATTGAGAATTTTTTATAAATAAATAAAATGTAAAAAATATATATATTATTAATATACTAGCGCAAACTAATTCTCCAATAACTATTTTAAAAATTATGAACACGAAAAATATAATAACACCAAGATTAACCAACCAGAAACCAACTTCTTTTTGTAACCTAAGGCTCGTAGTGCTGTTACTATCTATCAGATTGTAAATAATTGAAAAAATTATTAAAGATAACGGAAAAGAAAAACCTAAATAAAAATAATTTAATGGCAATATATCTGGAGATATTATTTTAATAAAATAATTATTTAAAATTGTTAATTGGGCAAGGAAAATTCCGATCGAAAGACAAAGTATGGAAGCAAGATGAAATTTTTTGCCAACGCTGACTTTATAATCAAAGAAAGCATTGGGAAATATGCCAAAATATTTGATTCTTACTCTTTCAACTATAACAATTAAGAGAATTCCAGAAATTAATGAAATCGTATAAAGATTTAAAAATGCGCTCAAAGCGTAAATAAAAGATGTGATTAAATAAAGCCAGGTGCTTTTTGAAAAGTTAATTTCTTTCTTTGTAAACCATAATATTGTGGTTCCTCCAGCAATTAAATTGAAGAAAAATATGTGAAGTCTTTGAATTTGAAAAGAAGTTGAAGATGCCCAGATAAGTAAATCTTTCTGATTAGGAAAAATTGAGCCTGCGAAACCAAGAATAAAACCGATAGAAATAATAGAAAAAATTGTTAATTTTTCGTAATTAGTCAATTTATCCTCTAAATTGTTTATTGTATGGTCAATTTTAACACAAAAATTAATTAAATTTATTAGATCAAGTCCAATTTTTTCTGTAAATTAGCCCTCTGACATAATTACGGCTTGTTTCAAAATTATAAATCTTACCTATGCCAATATTCATCCATATCAAAGTACTTATTACCAGTAGACCACGATTCATCTTGCTCCATAAAAATCTGACTAGCTTTGTTCTGATTCACTAAGGTAATATTATATATTTAGTTATCGTCCCCTCCGATATTTTTTTTGTTTAGCTAACTTATATTCTATCAGAGGACGATGGCCTTCTATTTTTCTTTATTGATAATCATTTCACTTTTACAGAAAATTCTGTACGTTACTAAACTGAACTACTATCAGAAACTCAAAAGTGTTTCTAATGAAGCTTGAGCATACAACTCTTTATGTTAAATAACCACCCCAAAATTCTTGATAATATGAATCTAAGGGTGGTTATTTGATTCTATATAATCAAAATTTTAATTATTACATTGATGTTCCTTTATTACTTCAGCATGCGTTCTTTCTTCCCACAATTCAAGGTTGTGAGATTTACGGTAATCGTTAATAGCTTTGTGTATAGCTTCCTCGGCCAAAACACTGCAATGCATTTTTATAGGCGGCAAACCATCCAACGCTTCAGCAACAGCTTTGTTTGTAATTTTCCAAGCCTCTTCAAGAGTTTTACCTTTTATCAATTCACTTGCAATACTTGAAGAAGCAATTGCTGATGCACAACCATAAGTTTCATATTTTACGTCCTCAATTATATTGTCTTTGACCTTTATGTACACTTTCATAATGTCACCACATCTAGGATTGCCAACCTCACCAATTCCATCAGCATCAGAGATAATACCTACATTTCTTGGATTTCTAAAATGATCCATTACCTTTTCGCTGTACATGATATTTTTTCCTCCTTCCTAACAATTTCACTCCATATAGGAGACATAGCCCTTCTTTTTTCTATAATTTTTGGCAATATTTCTAAAACATAATCCACATCTTCTTCTGTGGTATTCAAACCTAGGGTTAACCTTATTGAACCATGTGCTAACTCATGAGATAACCCAATCGAAAGAAGAACATGTGAAGGCTCTAGAGAACCCGATGCGCAAGCACTTCCTGTAGAAACAAATACTCCTGCATCGTCTAAATCAAAAAGCAGCGTTTCGCCTTCAACACCAAGAAAACTAATATTCACGTTGTTAGGCAATCTTAAATTTCCTGTTGGACCATTTAGTTTTGTATTTGAAACCTTATTTAAAATGCCATCAATCAATTTATCTCTTAAAGCAGTTAGGCGCTTAATCTCAAAATTTTGTTCGCTTTGTGCAATTTCAATAGCCTTGCCCAAACCAACAATTCCTGGCACATTTTCTGTGCTTGCCCTTTTCCCCTTTTCTTGAGCTCCGCCATGAATAAGATTTTCTATTTTTACTCCTTTTTTTACATAAAGAACCCCTACACCCTTTGGGCCATAAAACTTGTGACCAGACATAGACAATAAATCTATATTCATCGATTCAACGTCTATTGGTAAATGTCCCACCACCTGAACCGCGTCAGTATGAAAGTAAACCCCCTTTTCTTTGCATAATTTTCCAATTTCAGATATAGGCTCAATAGTGCCAATCTCATTGTTAGCAAACATTATGGAAACGAGAATAGTTTTATCCGTAATGGCATTTCTCAAATCTTCTAATTTTATAAAACCATCAGAGTCTACAGGCAAATAAGTTACAGTAAAGCCATTTTTTTCCAAAAATTTAGCAGCATTTAATACAGCATGATGTTCAATTTGAGATGTTATAATATGATTTCCCTTATCTTTATTGGCAAAAGCTATTCCCTTGATTGCCCAATTGTCGCTTTCAGAACCTCCTGAAGTGAAATAAATTTCTTCCTCCTTAGAATTTATAACACTAGCAACCCTTTGTCTGGCCAACTTAATTGCCTTCTTAGAATCTTCAGCAAAAGAATATAAGGATGAAGGATTAGAATAATAGTCCTTAAAATAAGGTAATATCTCATCTAAAACTTCTTGTCTTACAAAGGTAGTAGCTGCATAATCCATATAAATAGATTTTTTCATCTTAATTCCTCCTTAATGCTTATTTTAAAAAGTTTGCTTAATTTCTATTTTTCAAAATAGTTTACTAATTTACTCAACTTTTATTGTATAAAAATTTATCATTTTAGTCAACTATTAAATTTTTAAACTTGATTTATCAGCTTTTAAAATTTTCCCCTCTTTTATTAACAAAACGTAATCGCAATACTTTAAATTCTCAAGCCTATGAGTAGCATAAAGAATAGTCTTATCTTCAAATTTTTTCATAATTCTTTCAAAAATCTTATCTTGAGTATCTTTGTCAATAGCAGAAGTAGCTTCATCAAAAATAAACACGTCAGCATCTGTAAGCAGCGCACGTGCAAGAGATATTCTTTGTTTCTCACCTTCAGACAACTTTGCGCCCTTTTCCCCAACTTGTGTATCCAAATGATCTGGCAAATTTCTTACAAAACTGTCCAAACAAACAATTTCCAAGATCTCATCTAAGTCATATCTTGTCCCACTTTTATTCGAATAGTTTATATTTTCAAAAATAGTTCCATTGAATATTATTGGCCTTTGAGTTACCAGGCAAATATTCTCTCTAAGAGATTTTATCTTTATGTCCTTAATATTAAGGTTGTTGATTAATATTTCTCCAATCGAAGGTTCAATAATTCTAACTATTAAAGATGCAATTGTAGTTTTTCCAGATCCAGATTTGCCCAGCAAAGCAACTTTTTCATGACGAAGGATTTTAAAATTAGCGTTATTAATTATATATTTTTTTGAATCGAAGGAAAAATAAACGTTTTTAAATTCAATGTTTTCTATAGAGTTATCCTTTATTACTTTTCTGCCATCTACAATTATTTCTTTTTCGTTTAATAAAGATAAAATTCTTTTAATTCCAGATTGTGATTCGTAATACAAGCTAATACTCTGTGAAATATTATTAATAGGTCCATATAAAGATTCTAAATAAGAAATAAAAATTATTAAATCTCCTATTGTTAACTCACTATTCAAAACCTGCCTAACTCCAATCCAAAGTATTAAAGAAGTTCCAAGAGCAATCAAAACGTTAACTACCCATGCATGAATTGTTTCAAAAAGGTTAAGTTGAAGATTGGATTTTAAGGCTTCACGACCTGTAACTTCTAGTTTTTTATGCTCTATATCCTCCATATTAAAGAGTCTAATAACAAAAATATTATTTAAATAATTTTCAATTGCAGAAAGCAATCTACTTTCCTTTTCTCTTAAATTATTTGAGATTTTATAAATACTTTTATTCAGGAAAGAAATAGAAATAAACAAAAATGGAATGGTTAATAAGAAAACAAACAATAATTTTTTATTAATTTGGAATATTACTATAAATATTCCAATAAGAAGTATAGTAGAAGAAAAAAGCGGAAACATTATTTTCGTTGCAACAATTTGGATAGCTTGAGTATCATTTATAGCTCTGTATATAAGATCTCCAACAGATTTTTTATTAAAGTAAGACATTTGAACTTTCTGCAGTTTTCGAAAAACATCAATTCTAATATCGTTCAGTATTTTATTACCAAAAGACATTTTAGTTATATTGTTTGCTAATACAAAAGCCCCTAATAAAAAGTATATTAAAACAAATGCTATACAAAGAGCAAAAAGTTGAAAATCAATAGGAAGATGATCTATATGGAAAAGGGGAAGGTTTTTCTCTTCTACAATATAATCAAATATATACTTTATAGGCCATGGTTTAAGAAGTTGAAATACTTGAATAATAACAATTTGAAGAAATATAAAAAAAATAATCTTTTTATATCTAAGAAAATATTTAGAGACTTCTATCATCTATCTTAAGTAGGGTATACTATAAACAGGCGTGTCAGGAGATATCTCATTGATGACTTTATCTAACAACTTATTTTTTCGTTCAGAATCTAACCATGCCCATTGGCCATTAGGATTTATTTCTAAAAAGTAATATTTATTATTATTGTACAAAAAATCAAACCTACCAAAGTGAAGTTTCAAATCCATCATAAAAGAAAAAATAGAATTTCTCATATAATCAGGAAGTTTGTGTTCAGCCCACATATCAGTAGTAACATCAACCGATAACTCTCTCCAGTCAATAGTTTTATCAAGAAAAACAGTCCTATCAAGCTCAAAAGCAAAAATCTCATCTCTTACAAAAACAACTGTAATATCCTTTTGAGAATGAATATATTCCTGAACAAACCATGGACAACTAATATCCAACTCTTCCTGTTTTACTTTTGTAGCAAAAATAACTGATCCATCATCAAAAATTGGTTCTGATGTTAAGCTTTTAATAATCACTTCACCCTTTGTACTTAATAACTTATCAATACCATATCTAAAAATAAATTTAGGCACATTAAAATATTTTTTTGCACATCTTAGCTGAACAAATTTTCCTACTCTATAGTCCACAAGGGGCTCGACCAAAACGATCTTCTCTTCAGACCAGAGAAGGTTAATCATTTCTCTCATCACATACCAGACTTCTTTCTCGTAATATATTTCTTCAGTCGGTAAATTTTCTTCAGGAAAGATATCCTTCACTTTTAGAGGTTTTCTATATAATACCTTTTTTATTTCTTTATTTGTAATGCTTCTCCCTGTAGGATCTTCAATTCTAAATGAATTTTCATCTATAAAAATTTTATAATCCTTATAAATATCAGTATTAAATCTAAAAACTTTATCTGACCCAATATAATAAACCAAAAGATCTACTGTTGTATCATATGTGGTAGAAAATATAAATAACAACTAGATCCCCTTTCTTAAAAAAGTCCACGTCAGCTAAGTTGACGTGGACCAAGGTTAGTTAAGAATCTGCTTCAGTAGATTTAGACTCTCCATCAAACATAGTTGAACTTTTCATGCTGTACTTAATTAACTTAAGATCTTTTCCAATCCAACGTCTTTGCATGCTGTGATCGTAGGAACCAGTTTCAGTTAATAGTTCCTCTTTTGAAATAGAAATCTTTGCTCTTGCCAAATCTTTTTCCCTTAACATCCCACAACCTCCTTAAATTTAGATTATTCTAATTAATATTAGTATTATACCATAAATAACATTTTTATATTAAGCACACATAACCCAAGCCTCTTTACCTGAAAAATAATGCGGTACAGAATATCTGTTACCATTGTAGCTTATTAGACAATCTAAAGTTACTTTTCTTGATTCAAGAAATGATGATAAAAATAACTCTTTTTCAGGCAAGAAATTAAAAGTTCTCTATTTCAAAGAACTGATTAGGGACTCCCTTAATAGTGCTGTGATAAAGATTATTAAATTCCTCTTGAAATCTCTTCAGCTTAAAATAAAAATCTTCAAACGAATCAAAAATTATTATTTTTGATAAGGTTGTGCTCAATAAAGTCAAATGGTTTTTCTGCTTTTCCTTTCATATTGCATTTGTTCACCAAGAGATGTTTCATATGGTTCGTATGTTTTTGTAGAAATATCCTTTTAACTCTTTGAAATGTTCATTAATGTAACGGTAAACAGCTATGTTAGAGCCATTGTAGCCTTTAGATCTCAGGTTAGATATGATTGCAGATACTCGTTGTCTTTTAAAGACAAAAGCCTCTTTGATAAACTCATGAAATGGTTCAAGTTCCTTGTAAACCATCTTTTCCCGCTCATAGGAAGGATAGGTTTCACTCTTAAGAGCCCTTTTTACAGTATTGCGAGATACTCCCAGAATCTTTGCAATCTTTCTTGTTCCCATACTTGGATTACGTTTCTTCAGATTAATTATTGTTACCCAGTCTTCCATCCTTAACACCTCACAGATAAAGGCTTTCAAGCTCAAGTTGACTGGACAACTGTTAGAAGTGGAAAGAAGCCAATCTATGCTTTTGTTATGGTTTTATCCTATTCAAGAGCAGCTTTTGTTTACTTTACAGACAACATGTGGCAGGACACATTCCAATCCTGCCACATAAAAGCGTTTGACTACTTTGGCGGGATACCAAAGACTATACTCTATGATAACCTAAAATCTGTAGTAATTCAAAGAGATAAATATGGGCAAAATGAACATGGCTTTAACAACAAATTTTTTGATTTTTCCAAAGGTCTATTTATACCAAAACTATGTAAGCCCTACAGAGCTAAAACCAAGGGAAAGGTTGAAAGATTCAATCTATATCTAAAAAATAACTTTTATAAACCATTGAAGGCAAAGCTAAAGAATACGCCAATAGATATAACACCAGATCTCTTAAATGCCTATATATTTTCCTGGCTTACCAGTGCAAATAACAGGATTCATGCAACAACAAACAAAAAACCCTTTGATATGTTAAAAGAGGAACTAAGTTATTTAAGTAAAGTACCAAATAATCTATTTGTAAGTGAAAAAGATAGTAATAAAAATAATATTAAAGATAGTAATAAAAACAGTAAGAAAGAAGTTTACATGGACAAAAGCTTTCATCCTTACTACACAAACCTTTCTGAGTATGAAAAGCTCTTAATAGGAGAAGACAACTATGCTTAATTCAAGGATAGAAGAATACTGCATAAATCTAAAATTAAAGGGCATATTAGAAAACTATAGTTTTCTTGCAGATAAAGCAGCTAAAGAGAGTTTATCCTTTGCTGAATTCCTTTGTCTTCTGCTTGAAGCTGAATATGAAGCAAGAAATCAAAGAGCAAAACAGACTATGCTGAAGTTTGCAGGTTTTCCAAAGATAAAAACTATAGACACCTTTGATTTTTCATCTTCATCAGTTGATAAAACACTGATAAATGAAGTTCTATCAATGAGGTTTATTGATGAGACAAAAAACATTCTCCTTATTGGGCCTCCTGGTGTAGGAAAAACTCATCTTGCTGTAGCTATAGGTTATGCTGCTACACAGAAGAGGATAAAGACAAAGTTCGTAACAATGGCTGATTTGATTATACAAATAGATACTGCACTATCTCAAAATAGACTGGAGCAATACATAAAGAAGTCTATAAATTTTACAGGGCTGCTTATTATTGATGAGTTTGGATACTTTAAGCTCAATGAGAAACAATCAAACCTACTGTTTCAGATAGTTAACAAGAAATATGAGACGGGCTCTATATTAATAACCACAAATCTTTCTTTTATCAGATGGAAAGAGATTTTCAACAATGATGAAGGCTTAACTACAGCTATACTAGATAGACTTATTCATCACAGTTATATCATAAACATCAAGGGAGATAGTTATAGACTAAGACAGAAGAGAAAGGCAGGATTAATTGACTTTAGTTCACAGGAAATTAACAGCTAAAAGTGGTGCAGTTTTGAGCCGCGTAATGGTGCATTTTAGGATTGCACTTGACACATATAAACACAGGAAAAGATTTCAAAGAAGTATAAAAGGTTTAATTTAGACATAGCTTTTAGATTTCAGACAAAGACCAGTTCAGCCCAGGTGTATTATCTACTGGAGCACAAATCAGAGACGGGAAGCTTTAGTAATATCCAGATACTCTCATATATGCTTGCAATATGGGAAGAGGATATGAAAAACAAAAGGCCAATAGAGCCAATTATTCCAGTAGTTTTCTATCACGGAAAAACAAATTGGGACAAACCTATAGATTTTTCAGATCTATTTGAAGAAAAATATATCTATAAAGATTATCTGCCTGCTTTTAAGTATATCCTGATAGACACAAATAAAATTGAAGAAGAGAGATTTCGCCTTAACATAAATAACAAATGTCTTCTAAGCGCATTATTGCTGTTTAAATTCATATTTTTAGGCAAAGACTTAAATAAATATTCTGAGATACTCTATATCGTAAAAGATTTAGATTTAGACAAGTTTTTGATATACTTGATGTATATTACAACTGTAAATGACCTGGAAGAAGAAGAAATAAAAACTATATTAGACTCTACTGTAGGAGGTGATAAGATGGCACCTGTAATTGAGAAGTGGATAGAAAAAGGAAGAGAAGAGGGCATTAAAAAAGGTAAGGAAGAGGGACTATTAGAAGGTATGGAGAAAGGTATGGAGAAAGGTAAAATAGAGGGTATGATTATTGAAGCCCAGGATTTACTTTTAGATGCCATTGAAGCCAAATTTGATAAAGTCCCAAGAGATATAAAACTAATGGTGAAAAAAACAAAAGATAGGGAAAGGTTAAGAAAAATACTTAAAGCCACTATCAAGGTTCAAAACTTAGATGAAATAAGGGAGATGTTCTAAATTAATATCTGAATTAATATCTGACCTAAAAAATAACTCTTCTATTCTACACATTAGAAATCATTCTTTCTATACTTTCTCAATTATAAATATTATGTTATTTTGAGTGTACTTTAATTTTCATGATCAGCTAAGTTTATATTTGTAGGTTTTACTTTTGTTAGCTATAACAAAAAATATTACAAAAAATTTCTAAAAGATTCAAAAAGGAGGCGCCAATATGGATTTAAGAACTACTATTTTAGCCGAAAATAGCGTAGTGCTTCCATTTGACATTATTGGGGAACATGGTTTTAGCGCTTTTGTAGAAACCCCTAACTTCAACTTTTTATTTGATACTGGACAAGGCAAGGCATTGTTAAATAATTCGATTGCTTTAAAAAAAGATTTAAGCAGTGTAAAGTTTTTGTATATATCTCATGGGCATTACGATCATGTAGGTGGTATTGTAGACCTTTTAAAATTTAAAGCCCCAATTGAAACATACTCACATCCAGACATATTTTCTAATAGATATTGGTCAATTGGCAATACAAGAAGGTATATAGGTATTCCGTTTAGTCAATTTTATCTTGAAAGTCTGGGCGTTAAATTTAATTTTCATAAAGAATTTACAGAGATAGAAAAAGGTATTTTTTCATCTGGAGAAGTTGAACGTAAAACAAAATTTGAGAAAATTGATAAAGAAATGAAAGTTGTAAACGCCAATGGCGATTTGGTCCAAGATGAGATTTGGGATGATTTTTCTTTAGCTATAGAAACGCCAAAAGGTCTTGTGGTTCTATTGGGTTGTGCTCACGCTGGCATAATAAATATTCTAAATCACTTTATAAATAAAACAGGTAAAAAAGAAATATATGCTGTAATAGGAGGAACCCACTTAGGCTTTGCTTCACAAGAGCAGATTAATAGTGTCCTTGAAGTAATAGAAAAATACAATATACAGAAATTGGGTGCCTCTCATTGCACGGGCATGGAAGTTGGAGCAAAATTGTATAACAAGCTCAAAGATAGATTTTTCTTTGCAAGCGCTGGTAGCGTATTTGAAATATAAAAACTTTTGTAAAAATTGGTAATTTATAGTATCACTAGCAGTTAAAATGTGAATTTACAGAATATATAATCTAATTGGATATTCTGTACGTTATTGAACAATAATGTTTATTTGCTATGAATAAATTAATGTGTATATAATATTTTACAAAAGTATTACAATATAACATATGAGCGGTGGTTGGTATGTGAATGCAAACGATATAGTTTTTTGGTCTGAAAAGGAGCCTCGAAGAGCACAAGAGGAATTACCTTTGTTGGTAAAAAACCTGATTTATGCAAGTATTGATCCAAAATATATTCGATATATGCGCTTTCCGTCTAGAGACAGTATTTCATTAATGGGATTTGATGGTATTTTAGAAGTTGCGAAAGGTAATAGTTTTGTTCCTGAAGGAAAATCTTTTTGGGAAATTGGGACTAACAAGAATCCAGAGCAAAAAGCAGATGAAGATTATAAAAAAAGATCAGAAGAAGATCTGCATGATAAAGATAGAGCGAATTCTACTTTTGTTTTTGTTACTAACCGCATATTTAATAAAAAGATTAATTGGGAAGAAGAAAAGAAGAAGGAAAAAAAGTGGAAAGATGTAAGATGTTTAGATGCTGTTGATTTGGCAGAATGGCTTCATCAATGTTTGGCTGTTCACAGATGGTTATCAAGACGATTAAATAAACGTCCAGAAAATGCGTTTGATATATGGCAAGTATGGGATGAATTGAGCATTACAACAAAATATTCGTTAACTCCAGATTTTTTTATAGCTGGAAGATTTGAATATGAAAGAAATTTAATAGAAAGTTTAAAGTCAGAGCCACAATTAATAAAAATATTTGGTATGTCAAAGGATGAAGCATATGCTTTTGCTATAGCATCTATATCAAAAGTTGAAGAGTTATCTTCACGAGTTCTCATAATAAAGGATTCTAATGAATGGACTTATGCAGTTGAAAGCAAAAATTTCTTGATTTTAATTCCTTTTTTCGATGATCTTGTAAATATGGAGTTGGCAGTTTCTAAAGGGCACTGGGTTATAAAACCTGAATCAAATCCAAATAGAAAATTTCAAAGCAATGGCATTGAATTTGAACTCCCAAGACCAAATAGAGGTAGTTTAATTGACGCACTTATTGAAATGGGAATTTATAAGGAAAATGCTGAAGAATTGGTTTCTAATGCCAAAGGATTTTTAATGCCTCTTTGGCGTTTGCTTAAAGAAGTTAAAAAACCTGAATGGGCTAAATCTGATGATTATTCTCTTATTACAGCTTTATTAATTGGAGCTTGGGATGAAGGGAACGATTGGGATAGACAAGAGGTAGAAGAATTATTTGGAGCGTCTTATAAGGATCTTGAAAAAAGTTTACATAAGTGGTCAATAGAAGATGACCCGCCTGTAAGAAAATTTGGAACGCAATGGCAGGTAGTATCCCGTTTTGATATGTGGAAATTGCTTTCCCCATATATTGATACTAAAATAATTGAGAAATTTGGGGAAATTGCTGTTGAAATTTTAAAAGAGACAGATTCACAACGGGTTTTCCTTCATTCTAATATGTTAAGGAAAAATATTGCAGAGATGTTAGTGATGTTATCAGTCTATACAGATACTGTCCTAAAAAATATTGGTACTTATTTAATTGAAGACAGAGTTTCAAATTGGATAGAAAAAATATTAAAAGATTCCACATTTTTAACATGGTATTCTTTATCAAGTTTGCTCTTATACTTTGCAGAAGCATCTCCAGATATTTTTCTTAAAATGATAGAAAATAAACTGAAGGGAGATGATAATACATTTATAGAAGAATTGTTTGATGAAAGAGAGGATTTTACTAGTGTTAGTTTATATGAAGGGCTCCTTTGGGCATTGGAAGTATTATCCTGGAACAAAGACTATGTAGCTCGAGTTGTTCTTATATTGGAAAGACTTTCAAGATTAGATCCTGACGATAAGGTAGATAATAAATCCTTTGAAAGTCTAAGAATGATTTTTTTAGGATCCTATCCTCAAACCAAGCTAACAGTGGAAGAGAAATTAGATCTTCTTGATTTGCTTTTAAAAAAAGAACCAGAAATAACGTGGAGATTGCTTTTGTCATTATTTCCAAAACCTACGTTAGAAATTCCGACAAAATTACAAAAACCATCCTTTAGAGATTGGGCTAAGGATTGGAAACCTACAGTAAGTAACAATGACTATTCATATTATATTTCTGGAATTGCTAATCGCATTTGGAAGTTTGCAAATGAAAATGATGGAGAATATATAGCAGATCTTATAGAAAATTTAGAGTTTTTTACAGAAAGTACCATCTTAGATTTAATCGAAAAGTTATATAAAAACATAGATGAAATGCTGTTTGAAAACAAAACAATGATTTATGAAAGTTTATTTAAATTAGTTTGTAAACAAAAAAGAGATAATGGTTCGGTACGGGTATTTCCTAAAGAAATTATTAAAATATTTGATGATCTCATAAATAAATTAGTTTATAATAATCCTATTCTTAAAAATAAAATTCTTTTCGAGAAATATGAATATGAACTTATATGTGAACCTGATATTGATATAACAATGTATCAGGATATTATTGAAAATAAAAGAAAACTAGCATTACAGGAGATTTGGGATAGAAAAGGGTTTGAGGGAATACAAGAGCTTATTAAAATGATTGATATTCGTGGAAATACAAGACTTAAATGGAAAATGACTGAGCCTGAAAAAATTAATTCAAGTTATATAATTGGGCAATTATTGACTAAATTATCGTTTTTTAATCAAATTGAAGATAAAGTTCTTCAATGGCTTGACTCTGAAGATAAAAAATTTAGCGATATTGCAAAAGCTTTTGTTTTTGCAAATTATAAACAAATTTCAAATTATTTACTGAGTACTTATGAAAAATATAAAGATTCTTGGAACAATGATAAGTGGCTAAAGTTTTGTCTTTGCCTTCCGCCAGAGCCGGAAGTTTTAGCGTTTATGCAAAATTTGCAAAAAGATATTGAAGACAATTATTGGAAAGTAACGAACTGTTACTACCAATTTAGCAGTTCAAAAGAAGATATAGAAAGCTGTATAAAAAAATTAATAAAAAGCGAGAGGCCTATAGACGCCTTAGATGTTATAGCTTACTATCTATATATAAATCTAAAATGCAGTTTTAATCAAGATTTTCTTGCGAAAATTCTTGAACAAGTAGCGAAAAAAAATTTTGAGTTAATACAATTTGGTCGAATCAATGGGGCTAACATAGAAATAATTTTTAATTATCTTCAGAAAAGCTCTGAAATCAGTCCGGAAAGATTAATATACCTTGAAAGTTCTTATATTTCTTACTTTACAAAATTCAAAACCAATTTAAAAATCAAGCCAATAGCTTTAATACAAAAAATTTTAAGTGACCCAGAGTTTTTTGTTTATTTAATTTTAATAAATAGAACTAAATATGATACTACAATTAAAGAAAATCGTTTAGGTCTATCTGACGATCAAATGAAAAATTTTGCAAAAAATATACCTTCTTTATTTAATTTAATAGAAGAATTACCTGGTCAGACTGGAGAAAATATTGATGAGGATAAGCTTATTAATTGGGTGAAGCGTGCAAGAGATATGTGTAAGCAAGAAAATATTCTAAGTTTTTGTGATTCTATAATAGGGAGTATTTTGTCCAATGCTTCTTTCGATGAAGATGGTTACTGGCCTCACAAAGCTGTTAGAGAAATATTAGAAGAGGTTGAAAGTGCTGATCTTGAAGATAGCATTGCTGTTACGATTTTCAACAAAAGGGCTAATGTTTTAAAACCTTTAGGTACAAGTGATGAAAGAGAGCGTGATAGGTTTAAACTTTCTGCTAGTGAATTTAAAATCAAATATCCGAGAACAGCGGTGTTATTGGATAGAATAATAAGTGATAGTGAGAGGTATACAAAATTTGGAAATAATTTAAAGACGAATTTAGATTTTTTTACGTAGGAATTTAAACATATTATCAAATATTATTTAAGTAACTTCTTCGACTAAGTCCAATCTTATGAAAATTTTTACATGTAATATTAACCTCAAATTCTTTTAGATACAGTTAAGCTATTCTGAAATTTATAAACTGAAATTGATTATTTTAGATTATGCAACTTAAATTTCTTATTGACAATGGTTCATTTGTCCGGTTCAAATTTTCTTCTGTATTGCCAATATTGATCCATTTAAAGAAAAATTTGTACATTACTTATTTAGAAAATATCCTGTTAAATTTATGTTTGATTATAATATTAATAATATTATTAATTATGAATCGCTTGATAGGCTTATTTTATGTAAAGTTTCTGTTAGAGTTTTGTTAATATTGATTAAATTATTATCAGTAAGTTTTCTATTGTGCTCAACATAATAATATTCATTATTAAATAAAAAGGTTGAGATATATCTATTGTTATATTTCATGTTAATATTAGTTTTTTTGGTTGTATTGTTAAATTTCTTAAGGATTTCAAAAGGAAGAGGAGGCCACATTGATTTCTTTTTGAATTTATATTTATCAGTAAAATAATTAAATAATGAGCCTAATCTTAGAATCTTATTATTACATGCCTTTACTATTGAGATACAAATGATAGCATCTTTTGACAGTAAGTGTGATTGAGCCATAATTTCATCTATTTTGTGAGAATCAATATAACTACTGTATAATACATCAAATACAGCTTTGTTTTTTTCTTTGGTAATAAAGTAATTATAATTCTCTTGATAGATGTTTGTTTTTTTATAATCGTCGATTACACTCTGCCCAATATATTCGTCTATGAATTTGTCGCTATAGGGTATGGTCATTGAAACAAAGCAACGATATAATATTTCTTCATCCTTCAGTAAAACAGGAAGTGGATCTATTGCTAATCGCATAACCGCCACAACGCCTATACACTTTTTCAGATGGTCTTCGAAGTTCTTTATAAAAATATCTTGAGATTTATGTAAATTGATAGGTTGATTTCTTGATACATAAAAATACTTGAAACTTTGTTTATGTACACATTTATTTAACTTCAGATGCAACTTTTTAATTTTTTCAAAAAAGTTGGCCATTTTATCTGACATATCTTTAAAAACATTATCGTTTTTCAACAAATCTTTTTTTATGTAGCTTAACATAGGGAATCTTTCTTCTTTTTTCCACTTATCAAAAAATTTTTTCCTTTCTTTATCTGGTATATCTACTAAAAATATTATAGTTGTAGACAACTCAATAGCTGACCTAAGAGAATAATAAGCACAATCAAAGTATCCTTGCTCAAATAACACAATTGAATTTATTAGTAGCTGTATAGATTCTTGTAAAAAAGCGTTAAGTATTTGTATAGATTTTAACGAAGAAGTATTTGTATCATTTTCTGTAGTATTAAAATCTATTATTCGTTCTGATATGGTATATCTTAAATTTGTCAGGTCTAAATAGAATTTTTCTTTATTTAGAAGGGTTACAGGACGTATATATTCTTTTTTTTGTTCTTCAATATATGAATTGTTCATTTTTTACCTCCTTTTTTACCTCCTGCCTTTTTTTGATTTCATTAAATTTATCAAAAAACTCATAATTTTAGTGCTCTCTAAATTTTTAATATTAAGTCATTTACTACTTTTTCAGCAAATTAGTTTATTTAAATTATTAAAGTCAAGTATATTCTAATTCTAATATTTTACACTGTCCGTTAACAGTTAACACCCTTAAGGCGTGTTGCCTCATTTAAAAACCTAAAGGAAGTTGTATTCGTTGCCTCACTTAAAATTCTAAACATAACCATAACATATTTTATCTTTGTTTTTGCTAATTTTTTTAATAGAGTTTCTTACTTCTTCCTTTATGGATATATCTTCTAGTAATTTTTTTTGAAGTTTTACTATTTCTCTTTGAAGTTCAGCTGGATTTAATTTTGTATACTGTTCTATTAGTCTTTTCTTTATCTATTTTTTCTACACCAGGATTTTCTAATATTCTTTGATAAGGAGTTCTTGCTTTATCGTATTTTTTTGTAACTTTACTTCCAATTCTTTCTTTTGAGATTTGTTTCATTACAGGCTGAAAAAAGTTTATATATAGCCTTAGGCTTTCATAAAGCCTTTTTAAAGTTATTAGCTCAACTTCTCTATCATATCTAAAATAACCAACATATTTTCTTACTACAGAGTAGTTTTTCTGTTCAACATAGCAATTATCGTTTTTTCTATATTTTCTTGACCTTGTGAACGTTATATTATTTTCAACACAATAGCGATGAGGTTGATGATTTATAAACTCTGCTCCATTATCAGAATCAATTCCAAAGAGTTTAAAAGGCAAGCGTTTCTTTATTTCATCTATTGATTCAAAAACCCACCTTTGAGCTTTATTTCTTAAAGCATCTATTTCTATCCAACCGGTGCAAATGTCAACTGCAGTCAGAGTTTGGATAAATTCTCCTCTTAGATCTCCTCCTTCATGACCTACAAGGTCTATTTCTAAATATCCAGGTATACTTTCGTCCCATTCTGAAAATGTCCTTATAGGAATCTGACTTTTAAGAAGGCTGCCTGGTTTTGTATATGTCTTTCCCTTTGGTTTATTCATTCTTTTGTATTCTGAAAGTATTCTGTCTATAGTAGATGCGCTTATCTTAAAGAGTTTTTTCTTCTACATCCCTTTCAATTTGTATTTCTTTAAACTCTTTAAGTTTATATATTATTTCAGGAAGAACAGGTTTTAACCTTTTTGCCACATGGACAATCTAAAACGTCCCATACCTTAATTAACGCCTTTTTTACATCATCATCATAATATTTGCTTTTCTTTTTCTTTTTCTTCATCGTTAAATCTACTTTTAAAACTCTGTTATTCATCCTTACTATCTTCTCATGACTGCTTAAAAGAAAAGATGCATAACTACGATTGTATCCAGTCAAAGCTATTAACTCATCTAAAATTATGCCTTTTTGTTTCTTGCTTGCTTTTTTATATCTTTTTGCAATTTCACTCACCACTGATTTTCTTTCCTTCATCGTTAACCCCATTTCTAGCCTCCAGAGTTATAGTAACTACTATTCTAAGAGGCTTATTATTTTCATTTAGATTTTTTATTTGAGGCAACGATTGTATTTCGTTTAGATTTTTGATGAAGCAATTCGGAAGGTTGCAAAAAAACTCTAAGTCCTTTATAATAAATGCAGTGGGCCTGTGGCGCAGTTGGGAGCGCGCCTCAATGGCATTGAGGAGGTCAGGGGTTCGAATCCCCTCAGGTCCACCATATGGAGGCTATTTTATTATGAATAGGACTGAATATGAATTATATTTTAAGACAATAGGTTCGAAAGGATTCAGGGTAGTTTATTGGGACAAAGAGACTTCAGATTACGGTGTAGGTGATTGTAAATTCACCATAAACTTCAAGAAAAATCCATCAGATTTATTCATAAAAGAACAAAACTTAAGAAAAATAATAGAAGAAAATTTTGAAGAAATTCTGGATATTGAAGGAAACCCTGAGGAAATATGCAGTGTATTTGGTTTTAGTAAAGAAATTGATAATTTTAAAGCCATAAAAAAACAAATTTTATTGTGTATAGCTGAATTTTTGATGAATGTCAGGAAAGAAAGACAAAAAAAGGAAGTTCAATCCCACTATGATCTTGGCAATGACTTTTTCTCTTTGTGGTTGGACGATACGATGACTTATTCGTGTGCCTATTTCAAAGATCCAAATATGAGTTTGCGCGATGCACAAATAGAGAAGATAAATCATACCCTAAAAAAATTAAATTTAAAAAAAGACGAAAGACTTCTTGATATAGGAAGTGGCTGGGGGCTTCTAATAGTAAAGGCTGCGCAGGATTACGGCGTAAAATCTATGGGAATAACATTAAGCGAAGAGCAATTTAAAGCTACTAAAGACCTTATAAAAAGATTGGGGCTTGAAGATAGAGTACAAGTGAGACTGATGAACTATCTTGATCTTGATGAAAATCAATTGCAATTTGATAAGATAGTCAGCGTGGGAATGTTTGAGCATGTTGGAAAAGAAAATTTAGAGAAGTATTTTGATAAAGTTAATAAACTTCTTGTTAATAAGGGTCTATCCCTATTGCATACAATAAATTTACCCGAAGTTTCTGAAGAAGATTCTTTTAGCGCATGGCTAAAGAAGTATATATTTCCAGGTGGTTATATCCCAGAATTAAAGGAATTGATTAGTATTTTACCTAAATATGATTTTCACCTTATGCATCTTGAAAGTCTGAGAATGAACTATGCTTTGACATTAGATAAATGGTATGAAAATTTTTCTTCTCACACTAAAGAGATTGAGGAAAAATTTGGAAGACAATTTGCTCGTCGTTGGGGGTTTTATCTGAAAGGTTGTGCAAACGCTTTCAGAACATCGGGTCTTGATGTGCATCAACTTCTCTTTTCAAAGGGTTTAAATAACGATATGCCTTTGACTTTTGAATATATTTATAAATAATTTTAGTATATATTTTTTTAAAAAAACACAAAATTTTTCTTGCTGTTAGTAATTGTTATTAATTTAAAATTATTAATTTAGAGCAGTTTTTTGACATTGATAATAATCTTTAGTATAATACAGCTTTAAAAATGATTATTATTCTTTAGGAGAATTAAAGTGGACAATGAACTAGACTGGAAATGTAAAAGATGCGCTAGTTTGCCTGTTATAAGTAATGAAGAAGGAACAGTTATGTTTCACTGTGATGTGGATCTATTACAAAATAAACTTTATAATACTCTTAGTAAAATGGGTTTAGAACCAATAAAAGATGGTGAAACTTTAATAATTGAAACGAAAAATTTTAGACAGTTTTTAGAGATTTTTTCTACACAACCGTATTCAGATATTGAACAAGAAGGTATTCATGTTTTATTTCTAAAAAAAGGCGAAGCTTTAAAATTTGCTGCTTTGTCAAACACTAAAACTCTTAAAAAATGGCTTTTTCTATTAAACAACTCAGATTTTATAAATATATTTGAAAACAAATCATTAACTACATACTTTCAGCCTATTCTGGAACTAAATAATATGCAAATAAAGGCTTATGAATGCTTAACAAGAGGCGTTAAGGCTGACGGAAGTCTTATGCCGCCAAATCTACTTTTTAAACTTGCAATAGAAAATGATCTTTTGTTCTTTCTTGATAGATTGTGCAGAGAAAATGCTATAAAGACTGCTGCGGTTAAAAACATTAATTGCGATTTATTTATTAACTTTGTTCCTACTTCAATATACGTTCCTCAAACATGTCTGCAAACAACCTTATATTGGGCTCAACAATTTGATTTTAATCCTTCTTCAATAGTTTTTGAAGTAGTAGAAGCTTATAAGGTAGAAGATTTAAAACATTTAAAGTCTATACTTGATTTCTATAGAGAGAAAGGCTTTAAAACAGCCCTTGATGATTTGGGCAGTGGTAGTGCAAACCTTTCAACATTGGTTCAACTTGGAACTGATATTATTAAAATAGACATTGAAATCATAAGAAATATCCATAATGACAGTTTAAAGCAATCAATATTTGAAGCACTTGTAAATATTGCTCAAAAAAATAATATTGTAGTTCTTGCAGAAGGCGTTGAAACCTATGAAGAACTGGAGTATGTAAAGGGTCATGGAGCTAAGCTTGCTCAAGGATTCCTTTTTTCAAAACCACTCCCAGAACCGATTAGAGAGATTAAGATATAAAAAATTAAATCTGTCTCAAGATTTATAATATGAATTTTTTTTACTTGAGATGCTCTTAAGTTTGCTCTCTATTTCAGGCGAGACAGCATTAAACTATTTCTTAACTATAATTTATGGAAACGTATTTTATTATAATTACAATCTCTTATTAATAACCAATTTAAAGAACTTGTCTTGTGCATAATTAAGTCATTTTACATCCTCTAAAAATTTAGCCAAACCATGTTATCTTCATTAATTAATTCAAAACAATATAACATAATTCAGATCAAATCGCTTTATTTTTATAAGTTTATAAACTTCTGAGTTTACTTTTTCAAAAGATTAATTAGAAAATCGGATTTATTTTTAGACTTTTTTAAGACAATATTATATTATATTGTATTAAATTCAAATTTTTAGGGGTTAAAGACGGAAATAAGGTGTGTGGATATGAGTAATTTTATTACAAACTCAGGCGAGAGTTCTCTAAAAAGTAGAATATCGACATTGGTAAAAAATAGCGCTGAACTAAAATTTCTTGTTGGATTTTTTTACTTTTCTGGTTTAAAAGAGTTATATGAAAGCATTAGAGGGAATCAAGATGTAATTTTAAATGTGCTTGTAGGACTAAATGTAGATATATCGAACTTTGGATTAATAGAATACGCACAAAATAGAGGCAATCTTTCAAAGAGAGAAATTGTTGATAAATATTTATATTCGCTTAAAAAGTCTATTAATACAGAGCTTTTTGACACGAAAGAATTTTATAATCAGTCAAATTTTTTTGTAAACTTAATAAAATCTGGTAGGCTAAATATAAGAAAAACACTTGAGCCAAATCACGCAAAACTTTATTTGTTTAAATTAAAGGATGAAGTTGGTAGATCTAGGCTTTTTATTACAGGAAGTAGCAACCTCACTAGTTCAGGACTTTCCAGACAACAAGAATTTAACGTGGAAATTTCTGACTATGGATTTGATGAAGCAGAAGATTATTTTAATAAGTTATGGGAGTCTTCTGTGGAGATCAGTGAAAAGGATGAGTATAAATATAGTCTAATTAATACCCTTGAGAAAGAGACTCTAATAAGAAAAATTACACCTTTTGAGGCATATGCTCTAGTTTTGAAAAGCTATTTAGATGTCTTCAAAGGAAAAGATATTGATCAAAGATTGATGGAAATATTTGATGAAAATGGATATAAACCTTATTCATATCAACTTGACGCTATTAAGCAGGCTTTAGGAATCATAGAGCAAAGCAACGGGGTATTAATTGCTGATGTAGTAGGTTTGGGAAAAACTGTGATTGCATGTGCTCTAGGATATATGTTGAAACTTAGGGGCATTGTAATAGCACCGCCTGGTATTATAGGAGATAAGAAAAAAAGTTCAGGTTGGTGGAAGTATTTGGAAGACTTTGGCTTGACAAAATTAGGATGGCAGCCATACTCATCAGGAGATCTAAAAACCGTTCTGGATGTGGTTTCAAGAACAAAGGATATTGAAGTAGTGATAGTTGATGAGGCGCATAGATTTAGAAACCAGAATACCAAGGATTACGAACTCTTAAAAAATATATGTATAGGAAAAAAAGTTATCCTTTTGACTGCTACACCTTTTAACAATAAACCATCGGATATCTTTTCTCTTTTAAAGTTATTTGTTATACCAAAAAAATCAAGCATTACATTAACAGATAACATAGAAATGAAATTTGATTTGTTTTCAAAACAATTTGAAATGCTTTCTTATATAAAAAAATATCTTAATTCTTCTGATTCAAAAAAAAGAGATAAGGCAATTTTTTATAACAAGATTTTATTTGGAACAGATAGAATAGATGTCAGAAAGGTAGATTTTCTTGTTCATTCAATAGCCAAAGAGATCAAGGACGTAATAGAGCCTATTATTATCCGTAGAAATAGATTGGATCTTGCTGAAAATCCAAATTATAGCAGTGAAGTAGGTAAGCTTTCAAATATAAGAGATCCAGAAGAGTGGTTTTTCGAGCTTACTCCAGATCAATCTGAATTTTATGATAAGGTTATAAAAGACTATTTTGCCTTGCCTGAAGATGGTGGCAAGTTTAGGGGGGCTATATATAAACCATTTTGGTACGAGAAAGGAATCTTGTTAGAAGATCTTGAAAAAGGCTTTACGAAGGAAGAAAACTTTCAATATTTTCAGCAAATGAACTTATATGATTTTATGAGAAGGCTTTTAGTAAAAAGATTTGAGAGCTCCTTTGGCGCCTTTGAACAGAGCATAAAAAACTTTAAGAAGATTACTGAGGATGTATTGAAGTTTATAGAAAAGACAGGAAGATATATCTTGGACAGAGATCTACTTGAAAAAATCTACAATAAAGATATTGATGAAATAGAAGAATACTTGACCAAATACGCGAAGAGGTTGGAAAAAGAAGAACACTCTACAAACGACAAGATATATGTTTTGAAAGAATTTAAATTAAAAGATAAATTTATTCAGGACATTAAAGACGATTTAAATCTCTTTGATAATATCTTAAAAGAGTTAGCTGAATTGAATATGGTAGCAGACGATCCAAAAATAAAAACATTGATAAATAATTTGAAGGAAGTTTTAAATAAAACTTCAAATGGCAAGGAGCCAAAAAGAAAAGCAGTAATATTCACAGAGTATCTGGACACAGTTAAATATCTAAAGGATATTTTGAACAAAACTTTTAATAACAGAGTTCTTGTTGTTGAAGGTCTTTTAAGCGCAAGTAAATTAAGAGACATTATAGAGAATTTTGATGCATCGTATAGTGAACAAAAGGATAACTATGATATACTTCTTACCACCGATATGGTTTCTGAAGGATTTAATCTGAATAGGGCGGGGATAGTAGTCAACTACGATATACCCTGGAATCCTGTGAGGGTAATTCAAAGGGTGGGGAGAATCAATAGAATATCCAAAAAGGTTTTTGATGAAATATATATTGCGAATTTCTTTCCGACACAAAAAGGATCCGATCTTGTAAGATCAAGAGATATTGCGTCGAATAAGATGTTTATGATTCACAAGGCGCTAGGTGAAGACTCTAAGATATTTGACGTTGATGAAGAGCCTACTGCTTCCAATCTCTATAAGAAAATACAACAAAACCCTGATGAAATAGAAAAAGAAAGCTTTTATACCAAAGTTTTTAGAGAATTTGAAGAATTAAAGAAAGAATATCCTGATATAGTAGAAGTATTAGATAGCTTCCCAAACAGAGTAAAGGTTGCCAAATATGGTAAAAAAGACGAAATGTTTGTGGTAATAAAAAAGGGTAAAATTTTTGTAAACCACAAAACTTATGATAGTGACAGTACAGAAGAAGTAAAGTCATTAGAAGACATAATAAATAACATTAGATCAAAAAAAGATGATGTTAGCTTAGAGCTTAGCGACAGATTTTGGGATGAGTACATAAGTCTAAGAGATTATGAAGGAAAAATTGACAAACGTTCTAAAAATAACTCACAAAGTCTTGAAACTAAAGCCTATAATCTTTTAAAGAGTTTCCAGAAAAATGACAAATTGCTATCTCACAAAGAATTTATAAATACTCTTATTGAAGATATTGTTGAGTATGGGACTTTATCAGAATACACACTAAGAAGACTGGTAAACATGGAAAGGATAAAAAACGAAGAATATATTAGCAAAGGGCTTTTAGATCTTAAAAGAGAAATGGGTGTTGATTATTTAAAGAGAGAAAAAGAAAGACTAAAAAACCTCAATAAAGAGGTAATTATTGCAATAGAAAACAAAAGAGGGGATAAACAGTGAGTCAAATTATAGATGAGTTGATAAATAATTTTTCAGATGAGATGCTTATAAATCTTTTAGAAATTAATTCTTCATTTAAACCTGAAAAGAAAGAACTTTATTATGAAGGGTATGATAGATTTAAAAACTTAAGGTATCTTGGGAGCATAGAATTTGAGGATATGAATAGATTGGGGCTCTTTTCAATAAAAGTAAACAAAGAGCTTAACGAAAGGTCTGGCAAAAAGGAACAATATAAGTTGGGCAAGCAGATTATAGAAGATCATAACCTTGATCTCGCTATCTTTGCCTTTTATGACGAACAGGGCAGTTTTAGATTATCTTTAATATACAAAGAATATGCGGGAACGAAAAGTAGATTAAGCTCTTACAAAAGATTTACATTTTACGTGAACAAAAAGCTTACAAACAAGACCTTTAAAGATCAGATAGGAAAGTGCAATTTTAGCTCGTTTGAGGAGATAAAGAGTGCATTTTCTGTAGAGCCAGTAACAAAGGCCTTTTATGATGAGATTCAGACTTGGTATTTCAACGCTATGGACAAGATCTATTTTCCGGAGGACTTCAAGTTTTCTGATAATCTGGAAAAAGACAAAGAAATAAGAAATTCTACGTCTTTAATAAGACTAATAACCAGGGTTATATTTATCTGGTTTCTAAAAGAGAAGTTTTTGGTGCCTGAAATTCTTTTTTCGGAAAAAGAGTTAAAGAATATTGTTAAAGACTTTTTAAAAAATAAAAGTTCAAACAACTATTACAACGCTATCTTGCAAAATCTATTCTTTGCAACGCTAAATTGCGAGCCCTCTCAAAGAGATTTTACTAAAAATGAGGGTTTTTTGATAAATAGATCAGATTACGGAGTGAAAACATTATATAGATATCCGGACAAGTTTCTTATAGGTAAGGACGAAGTACTGAAACTATTTAGCACTGTTCCATTTTTAAATGGCGGCTTATTTGATTGTCTGGACAAAGAAAATGAAGATAAAAAGGTAATATATTTGGACGGATTTTCCAGAAATAAAGATAAACAAGCAAAGATACCTGATTATCTTTTCTTTCAACCTGAAGAAGTGAAAATAGACATCTCAAATTATATACAGGGTGGCAATAAAAAGAGTACAAGAGGGCTTTTTGACATATTGAAAAGTTACAACTTTACTATAGATGAAAATACTCCGTTCGATCAGGAGATAGCGCTTGACCCTGAACTTCTGGGAAAGGTATTCGAAAACCTTTTGGCAGCATATAACCCTGAGACCTCTACTACTGCAAGGAAGGCGACAGGAAGCTATTATACTCCAAGAGAGATAGTGGACTATATGGTAGAAGAGAGCCTTTTTCATCACTTTTTAAATATCTTAGGCTTATCTGATGAGAATACTGAAAAACTTAGAAACCTTCTTTCGTATTCTTCTGAAGGGAATCCTTTTAACGAGAGTGATACGAATAGATTGATAGATTCTATATTTAACCTAAAGGTATTAGATCCTGCCTGTGGATCTGGTGCATTTCCTATGGGGATATTGCACAGACTTACATTTATTTTGGGCAAGCTAGATCCTGATAACAAATATTGGTATGACCTGGTGTATAACAGGGCTGTAAACGAATCTGAAGAGATTTCTAATAATATGGATGAATCTGAAAAAGAGATAATGTTAAAAGAACTAAACGAATCTTTTGATAAGAGTTTTGCCGATCCTGACTATGCAAGAAAGCTATATCTTATAGAAAACTGCATATATGGAGTAGATATTCAGCCCATTGCCATTCAGATATCAAAATTAAGATTTTTTATATCTCTTGTAATAGATCAGAAAGTAGATAAAAATAGACCAAATTCAGGCATAAAAGCCCTGCCTAACCTTGAAACAAAGTTTATAGCTGCAAATTCGCTTATTGGCATAAATAAGCCTCAAAATCTTTTATATACAGACGATATAGAAAAGATAGAGGAAGAATTAAAAAAACTTAGACATAGGATGTTTAGAACCCATACAAGAACTGCAAAGATGAGACTTCAAGATAAATATAAAAAATTGAGAAAACAGCTATTAGATGAACTTAAAAGAAATAATTTTTCTATTGAAGATTCTGAAAAAATAGCTAATTTTGATATCTTTGATCAAAACTCAAGCGCTGATTGGTTTGACCCTGAGTGGATGTTTGGCGTAATAGATGGCTTTGACATTGTAATTGGAAACCCGCCGTATGGAGTTAATGTTTCTAAGATTGATCTTTCAAAATACAAGTATAGCGATTCAAAGAATAATTCAGCATCTCTTTTCATTGAATTTAGCTTTAAGATAATCAAAAGTAACGGTGTTGTAACTTACATAGTTCCAAAATCTTTAGCCTATTCTGATGGCTGGTCGAAAACAAGAGAATTTTTGATAATTAAAAATAGATTAAATTCAATAATTGATGTTAGCAAAGCATTTGAACACGTTAAGCTCGAACAGGTAATAATTTGTTATTCAAAATTTCAACAAAAACAATACAATATTTTAACAGGTGAGGGCTGGTTCGATTGCATAAAAAAAACAGGAGAAATTGAAAGCTCCTTCGCTTTAAGTTTAGATATTTTACCTATTTATATCAATAACGCTAAGAAGAATATTTTAGAAAAAATCAAAGATAAAACTTTATTGCTTGGACAAATTTCTGAAACATGTAGAGGGATGCCTTTTCAGAAAAAAATTAATGAATATGGAATCCCGATCTTGAGAGGAAGAAATATTGGAAAATATTCTATTTATGGAAACCTTGATTTTATTGCGATTTCAAAAGATGAATTGAGCAGACCAAAACTAAAAAAACTTTTAGAAAAAACACCTAAAATTTTGTCTCAAAATATTGTGGCTCATATAATGAATCCTGTAGATAAGGTGCTTATTATGGCTACCATTGATTTTGATGGAAATCTAACTTTAGATACGGTAATGAATACATATATTAAAGATGAATTTAAAAATATTTTTTCATATAGTTATATTTTAGGAATCTTGAATTCTAAATTATCAGAATGGTTTTACTACTGGTTTGTTTATAATAGAGCCATAAGAACTATGCATTTTGATAAATATTACATTGGCAAACTTCCGATAAAACAAATTGATAAATCAAATCAAAATATTGTTTCTGAAATAGAATCAAAGGTTGAAGATATTCTTAATATTAAACAAAAAGATAGTGGTTCAGATACATCTCAACTTAAAAATGAAATAGATAATCTTGTTTATCGATTATATGATTTAAAAGAAGAAGAAATAGAAATCATTGAAAAGGGGACTTCATAATGGGGACAAATGAAATTTCTGAAGAAAAGAGCTTAAATATAATTTACAATGCATTTTTGTTTGGCTTTTTTACTGATTTTCTAAAATCAAGTGAGGATTTGCCAGATTCAAGTTTAAAAGATTTTTGCCGTTTAGAGTCTTTGTTCTGGCTAAATGATTTCGATGAATATTTCGAATATATAAAAGAATTAAGTTCTAAAGATGCAAGTATAGGATATTTACTTGAGTTTAATTTTAAACTTTTTACTCTTAACTTGATTCCAAAAATTTATGTAGAAAAAATTAAGAAGAGCGATAACTACGAATATCAAAAGGAATTTAAAAGTCTTTTGCCTGAATTTTATCGTATTTTAGAAAAGCCACTAGATAAAGACATCTCTACTTTTTGTTTAAAAGTTTTACTTGATATTTTTTGTTATATATTGGGTATTGCTAAAAATCTATTTAGCATAAAAGAAATCCCATTTTCAGAATATATAAAACTAAAAACAAATATTTTTACAAAAGTTCAGCAGATAGAATCAGAATTTCAAAATCAAAACTTTGATTCAGAAGAATATAGAATCTGGCAAGCTCTTATTTACAAAGGAATAGCTGATGTTTACTCTTATTACGATGAGTTTTCACATATGGAAAGGTTATACTATGAAAAATCTTTGTCGGTTAGAGAGAATATTTTTGCTTTATTAGATCTGGTTGATTATATTTACAGCGATGATGATAAATATGAGGCATGGAATTATCTTAAAAATTTTGAGAAATATTTTAATTATGAAAAAGTTTTAAATGAAACTAAATATCTTATCTATTTCGATACAAAAGCGCAATTTTCAGAATATCAAAGCAAGCAAGAGTTAAAGGATAACTATCTAAAAGCTATCAGATTAATTGAGAAGATGAAATATAAAACAATTTCTGAAAGTTATTTTTACTATAATTTGGGACTATCTTTAGAGGACGAAAAAGATTATTTAAGAAGTGAAGAGAATTTCAATAAGGCATTAGAAATACTAAAAAATGCTTGTCAAATACCTGATCTAAGTTATAAATCAAATACAAAAAATAGGAAAAATTTAATTTATTTTTTATATGATTTCGAAGACTATCTATATGAGTTATGCTTATGCCAAATTAACTTAAATAAATTGGAAGATTACGAAGAGACTCTTGGCAATATGGAAAACATTAAAAATGAATTGAGCTCTCAGGGCTATCAGGAAGAAAAAGCTGATATTTCTTATGATATAACTCTTTTAAAAGTAAAAAATTTTGAAAATAATTTAGAAAAAGATAAAAAAGGATATAAAGAATTAATTGAAATAATAGAAAAATGCTTAGTAGAAAATAAAGTTCTTCTTTCAAATGAGCAAAAGGCAAAATTAAAAGTAAGACTTGCTATAGTATATCTAGAAAATGATAGCTTAGATAAGTATAATGAATTGATAAAAAAAGCCATTGATTTAGATCCAGACAATAAGGCTGTATTAAAAATTATAGGAATGAAAAATCAACAAAAAACTAAGTTTTTATCAAATGAGCATTGGTGGGAAATAGCCAAAAGCTTTTCAATTCCAGTTGTTATTTTTATACTAATATTTGCTATTGTATGTTTGTCAGAAAATTATTTTGTCCCTGAATTGCCTGGCTTAATTTATACTTTATTTATCGTAATTGTAATAGTTTATTGTTTGCTGCCAGTAATTACATTTATTTATCCGATTATTTCAAGGATATCTATAAGTAACGTTGCAATAGATTTTGCTGATATTCCTCACAAGGATAGAAAATCTGATTTTCATTAAATGAACCAAATCAATAACCAAAATTCAATCTATTCCAATCGCTAAATAAGTTTATAATATTTTCTTAGCAAAAAAATAAATTTGAAGGGAAGATTGCTATGAAAGATAGAGTGAAGGTGATTTGGACTATTACTGATGAGGCTCCATATCTTGCTACATTTTCCTTGCTTCCGATTGTAAAGAAATTTTTTGATGTGTCGGATATCGAGATAGATATAAAGGATATCTCCCTTTCGTCAAGGATATTGGCCAATTTTTCTGACTTTTTAACCCAAGATCAAAGAGTCTCTGACGATCTCTCTATTCTCGGTGAACTTGTAAACAAGCCAGATACCATTCTCATAAAGCTGCCAAATATAAGCGCTTCTCTTCCACAATTGAAGGATGCCATAAAAGAGTTGCAGGCAAAAGGTTTTAACATTCCAGATTATCCAGATGAGCTAAAATCAGCTCAAGACGAGAAAATAAGGGAAAGATATTCTAAGATCTTAGGCAGTGCTGTGAATCCAGTGCTAAGGCAAGGGAACAACATCCGTGCTGTTCCAAGGTCAATTAAAGAAACTGCCAAAAAGTTTCCTGATTTGATGGGGCTTCCTTTGAAGGAGTGGAATCCCTCTTCTAAGACTCACGTTTCTCACATGACTGATGGAGATTTTTATGGCCATGAAAGATCAATAACACTTACTAAAGACACCAGAGTAAGAATAGAGTTTATAGATAAAAACAACAATATCACAATTTTTAAAGATTTAGATTTATTAAAGGGAGAAATATTTGACGGCTCATTTATAAGCATAAAGGCTTTATCTAATTTCTATGAGAATCAAATAAGGGATGCGAAGAAAGAGGGCATTTTGTGGTCACTGCATCTTAAGGCTACAATGATGAAGGTTTCTGATCCAGTTCTATTCGGCTATGCTATCAGGGCGTATTTTAAGGATGTGTTCGCTAAACATCAAGATACTTTTAATAGTTTAGGAGTAAATCCAAACAACGGCTTAAGCGATCTCTTTTCAAAATTAGAAAATTTATCTGATGATAAGAAAGTTGAGATAAAAAAGGACATAGAAGCTACTTATGAAAAAAATCCAGGTTTGTATATGGTTGATTCAAATAAAGGGATTACAAATCTTCATATGCCAAATCTTGTCCTGATAGATGCCTCAATTCCTACTATAATCAGAGATGGGGGGAAAGCCTGGGGACCAGATGGAAAGCTTCACGACGTGAAGATAGTTATTCCTGATAGGTCTTATGCTACTATCTATTCGGCTATAGTTGAGGATTGTAAGAAAAACGGCGCTTTTGATAGAACTACTATGGGGACCGTTATAGATGTAGGATTGATTGCAATGAAAGCTGAAGAATATGGATCCCATGATAAGACCTTTCTTGCGCCAGATGATGGAACTTTTAGGGTAGTTGATGTTGAAAACGGTCAAATTCTTATGGAGCACTCGGTTGAGAAAGGGGATATATGGAGAGGTTGCCAGGTAAAAGATGTTGCTATTAAAAACTGGATTCAAATTGCCATAGAGGAAACTAAAAAAAATAATATTCCTGCTATATTCTGGCTGGATGAAAATAGGCCTCACGATAGAGAGGAGATTAAAAAGATAAGAGAATATTTGAAAACTTACGATCTTAGAGATCTAGATATAAAAATAATGAGACCTTCAGATGCCATGAAAGCTACATTGGAGTTGATTAGAAGAGGTCAAGATGTAATTGCAGTAACTGGAAATATATTAAGAGATTATCTTTCTGATCTTTTTCCTATATTAGAAGTAGGAACTAGCGCAAAGGTCTTTTCTATAATTCCTCTTCTTTCAGGTGGTCGAATGTTTGAAACTGGAGCAGGAGGTAGTGCTCCAAAGCATGTAGAACAATTCATTAACCAAAATCACTTGAGATGGGATTCAATTGCAGAATTTGTGGCCATTTCTCAGAGTCTAAAGTTTATTTTTGATAAGTATAATTACAAAAAAGCTTTCATTTTAGCAAATGCTTGTGAAGGTGCAATATCTGATATCCTTTCAAATAAAAAGTGGCCATCGAGAAAGGTTGGTGAAATTGATAACAGGGGAGAACACTATTATTTCATGAAATATTGGGCCAATCATCTTTCAAGTCAGCAAGAAGATATTGATATAAAAGAAAAATTTCTAAAAGTAAAGGATGAACTTGATAAAAATGAAGACAAAATTAATGAAGAACTCTTGAGCGTTCAGGGTAAAAAAGTTGACATAAAGGGTTATTACAAACCAGAAGAGGATATTGTAGAAAGGTTAATGCGTCCAAGCAAGATTTTAAACAGTATAGTGAATATGATATAGAAATTTTACTGATGATGGCCGCTAAAATTGCCCAAAGTCTTCTTTGAACAACTATTTAGCGGCCTAATCTTGCATTTCCTATTTTTCTGATAAAAATTTCTTTTCTAACTCTCTAATTTCAGGGAGGCCTATTAACTTATTAAACTCTTGAAATGGGAAAATCTTGTCCTGCAAGTTTTTGTTTGTACCATCTTTATAAAGTTGATTAAGTATTTCATAGAGAGCTTTTGCTGCTGCATAAATAGTTAGTACAGGAACACTTACTCTTGAAAATCCCATATCTTCAAGTTCTTTAAAGCTAAGAAGTGGAGTTCTTCCTCCATCGAGCATGTTTACACTTATTCTAATGCCTTTTGGGACAAGCTCATTTGCATACATTTTTAGTTCTTCTATAGATTCTGGAGCTTCCAGAAATATCAAATCAGCTCCTGCTTCCCAATAAAGCTTTGCTCTTCTAATAGCTTCTTTTGGCCCATATTTTTGTCTTGCATCAGTCCTAGCATTAATCACAAAGTTTTTATCCTTTTTTGCCCAAAATGCAGCTTCAATCTTTTTTACCATTTCTTCAGCTGGGATTACATCTTTACCTTCCATATGGCCACATCTTTTTGGCCATACTTGATCTTCAAGGTTTATTCCAGCTGCACCTGCTTGTTCGAATTCCTGGACTGTCCGAATGACGTTTAGAGAATTTCCATAGCCTGTATCTGCATCTGCCATTACTGGAATATTTACGGCATTACAGATGTTGTGGGTATGACGCAAAATTTCGTCAAAACTTAAAAGGCCTATATCTGGTTTTCCGAGTAAACTTGCGCTAAACCCATATCCAGACATCTGTACAGCTTTGAAGCCAGCGAGTTCTACCATCTTTGCAGAAAGACAATCGTAGGCACCAGGCATTACCAGAATTTCCTTTGCTTTTATTAAATCTAAAAGTACCTTTGCTTTAGACATTTTTTTAGCTCCTTATTTAAGAATTATTAAGATTATATCTATATATCTTAAATACCTTCTAGTATTATATTAAAAATATCTTTTATAATTAATTAACAGAAAATTGAAAGGACGTGAAAAATTTGGCCAAAACTATGGTTCAAAAGATCTTTGAGAGAAAGACTGAAAGCGATGTAAGCCCTGGGATGATGATAATTGTTCCTGTAGATCTTGTTTATGTTCAAGATGGCACAGGACCCCTATCTTTTAGACAGTTTGAAAAGCTTGAAAAGAAAAGCCTTGCATTTCCAGAAAATACTGCTATTTTTTTGGACCATGCTGCTCCTTCTCCAAGAAAGGAGTTATCAAACGATCATATATATTTGAGAACAATGGCTTCAAAATTAGGTTGTAAACTATACGATATCGGAGATGGTGTTTGTCATCAGATTGCAATAGAATCTCTTGTAAGACCATTTGACATAGTTGTTGGAGCAGATTCTCACACCTGCACAGGTGGTGCACTTGGTGCCTTTGCAACTGGTATGGGTTCTACCGATATAGCAGTTTCTATGGGCCTTGGAAAGAATTGGTTTAGAATTCCTGAGAGTATACTCATAAAGCTTACTGGCAAGATGCCTAAATATATTACTGGAAAGGATATTATCATATCCATTGTAAAGCACTTTGGATCAAACGGTGCCAGTTATCAAGCGCTTGAATTTTCGGGAGATGTAGAAAATATTCCAATTCATGATAGGTTAACGATATCAAATATGGCAATTGAGTGTGGAGCTAAGGTAGGGATATTTCCTTCTGATGAAGTTACAAGAGAATTTCTTGAAAAAAATAACAGATTTGAAGACTTCAAAGAGTTAAATCCTGATTTGGATGCAGAATATATTGATAGACTGGAATTTAAACTTGAAGAGATTGAGCCAATGGTTAGTGTACCGCATTATGTACACACTGCAAGAAGAGCAAAGAACCTGAAAGATATAAAAATTAATCAGGTCTTTCTTGGCTCATGTACAAATGGTAGGCTTGAGGATCTAAGGATGGCTGCAAAATTATTAAGAGGAAAAAAAGTTGCAAAGGGCGTAAGGTTAATTGTAGTTCCAGCATCTAGAAAGGTATATCTGGATGCACTAAAAGAAGGAATTATCGAAATTCTTGTAGATGCAGGAGCAAGTATAATGGCACCAGGGTGTGGGCCCTGTGTGGGTGTTCACGAAGGTATTTTAGGAGACAACGAAGTGGCGCTTGCTACGTCAAATAGAAATTTCCATGGAAGGATGGGCAATCCTGATTCGTATATATATCTTTCTTCACCTCTTACAGCGGCAGCTTCTGCGATTACAGGATATATTACCGATCCAAGAGAATTTGATATATAGATTTAAGAACAAATTAATTAATTATTAGGAGGATTAAAAATTGACAATATCTGGGAGAGTTATAAAGGTTTCAGACAACATATCTACAGATCATATAATTCCAGGAAGATATTTTCACTTAAGATCAGATCTAGAAAAATTATCTGAACATGCCCTGGAAGATGTGGTAGAAAACTTTCACGAGAAAGCAAAGGGTGGAGTAATACTCGTGGGAGGAAGCAATTTTGGAATTGGCTCGTCAAGAGAACATGCCCCAATAGTTCTTAAAATGAGTGGTGTAAAGGCAGTGGTAGCCAAATCCTTTGCCAGAATATTTTTTAGAAATGCTATCAATATTGGACTTCCAGTGATTATGGTTGATACGTCAAAGATTTTAGAAGGTGATGAAATAACAATAGATCTAGAAAAAGGTGTTTTGAGAGAAAAAAGGAATAGCTACAAGTTGAATTTTCCTCCTCTTGATATCAGAATCCAATCAATAATAGATGAAGGCGGAATTGTTAATTATATAAAAAAGCATGGCGACATTTCTTTTGAAGTGTAAAAAATCTAATGGATTAGTTTAAAACCAGGGTGTGCGGTAGATTTTTATATCAAATAAAGAAAAGTTAAAAAAAAATTTGGTAATATTTGGACTTATAATTTTTCTGATTTCTTTGTTCAAAGGTTTGTAACATTATTCAAAAGTTTTTTTAATCCAATGCATAAAATATATAGATAGCATAACTAAACTTTTAGTAATATAATTTTGTATAAATAACTTGTAAAATCATTAAATATTATTTTGTTTGAAAGGGGAAGTTATGTCACAAAGTTCTCGTCTAGAACCTGTAGTAAACAGGGCTTTTTGCAAGGGGTGCGGCATATGTATAGAGTTTTGCCCGGCAAACATACTTGAATTTGATGAGCAGAGAAAATGTAGAGTAACTGAGCCTGAGAAGTGCATAAATTGCTATCAGTGTGAGTTGAGATGTCCAGATTTTGCAATAGAACTTGTTGAAAAAGGTGAAAAGAAATGAGCGCAAAACTAATTCAAGGTAATGAGGCAGTGGTTTACGGAGCAATTAAAGGGGGGTTAAGATTTTTTGCAGGATATCCAATTACTCCTTCTACAGAGATAGCTGAGATGTGTGCAAGAGATTTGCCAAAGGTTGGAGGAGTTTTTATCCAAATGGAGGATGAGATATCTTCCATAGCAGCCTGTATTGGTGCATCATTGGGCGGGTTTAGAGCTATGAGCGCAACTAGCGGTCCTGGATTTTCTCTTATGCAAGAAAATATTGGCTACGCAATAATGGCGGAGGTACCAGTTGTAATTGTAAATGTCCAGAGAATGGGACCAAGTACAGGAATAGCGACAGCACCATCTCAATCTGATTACATGCAGGTAAGATGGGGAACACATGGAGATCATCCAATGGTTTCGTTTGCACCATTCTCTGTTGAAGAATGTTTTACTGAGGTTATACGTGCAATTTATTGGTCAGAAAAAATCTCGTCGGTAGTGGTTTTGCTTCTTGATGAGGTAGTAGCTCATATGAGAGAGGGAATAGACATTGATAACATTAAAAATATTGTTGAAGTTCCCGAAAGAGGGCCATTTCCTGATGAAAAAGAGAGTTTTCGTCCTTATAAGGTAAACAAAGATAAGGGTGCAAAATTGCCACCTCTTGGAACAGGCTATAGATTCAACGTTACGGGTCTGGTTCACGATGAGTTGGGTTTTCCTGTAGAAGATCCTGAAAAAACAGAATTTTTGATTAAAAGATTGCACAATAAAATAGATGCAGTTGAAGATGAGATAATTTCTTATGATGAAAGGTTTATAGATGACGCTGAAGTAATAGTCATTTCTTATGGTTCAGTTGCTAGGTCGAGCCTGCGCGCTGTGAGAGAACTCAGAAAAAATAACGTTAAGGTCGGTTTTTTCAGGCCTATTACAGTGTGGCCATTTCCTTCAAAGAGAGTTAGGGAATTGTCAAAGAATGTTAAAAATATAGTTGTGGCAGAAATGAGTATGGGTCAGATGGTGCTTGAGGTAAAGAGGTCGGTTCTAGAAAATTGTAATGTAACTTTGATTCAAGGTATAAAGGGAGAGCTCATTGCTCCTGATATCATATATAACACTGTAAATGAGGTGATCTCAAAGTGATTGGAGAGTTGGTTAAAAAATATCTAAGAATGGATAGATTACCTCATATGTGGTGTCCTGGTTGTGGACATGGTATTGCTCTTGGTGCGCTCCTTAGGGCTTTTGATAGGGTAAATATTGATAAAGATAAGACAGTAATATTTTCTGGTATCGGTTGTGCTTCAAGAGTGGTAGGATACTTGGATTTTAGTACTGTTCATACTACACATGGCAGAGCTCTAGCTTTTGCAACAGGATTAAGACTTGTAAGAGATGATGTAAAGGTCATTGTAATAATGGGAGATGGAGATGCTCTGGCTATTGGCGGAAATCACTTTATTCATGCTTGTCGAAGGAATATAGATATAACTGCAATTGTTTTGAATAATCAAATATATGGCATGACAGGAGGACAAAGTTCTCCTACAACTCCTCAATCCAGACTCTCAACTACAACACCGTATGGAAATTTTGCAAGGGCATTTGACTTTTGTAATTTAGCTATTGGTGCAGGAGCCACTTATGTGGCAAGAGCTACTGCGTATCATGCCTCACTTATGACTGAACTTTATGCGAACGCTATAAAACATCACGGCTTTTCTTTTGTTGAAACCTTTACGCAGTGTCCAGTGAATTATGGGAGGAGAAATAAATTTCCCGATCCTGCTTCGATGCTCAAATATATGAAAGATATCTCTGTGCCATTTAAAGTGGCCCAGAATATGGGAAGTGATGAATTACAGGGAAAGATTGTGATAGGCGAGCTAATAAAGGAAAAAGAAGACGTAGAATTAAATGAAGTAGTTAGAGAACGTATAATGAAATTTAGAGGAGGTGCCCAGTGACAAAGGAATTAAGATTTGCGGGAACTGGGGGTCAGGGTTTGATACTTGCTGCTATTATATATGCTGAAGCTGCACTTAATGAAGGGCATAGAGTTTTGCAAAGTCAATCATATGGCCCTGAATCAAGAGGTGGAGCAAGTAAGGCAGACTGTATTATTTCTGATACAGAAATAGATTATCCAAAAGTATATCTAGCTGATTTTTTACTTGCCATGTCACAAAAGGCCTATGATAAATATAAGAGTGATGTCAAAAAGGGTGCTGTTATATTATTTGATTCTACTTATGTTGAAGCTGAAAAAAGAGAAGAAAATGTTGTTTATTTCAGTGCTCCAATATCAAAAACTGTAAGAGATAAAATAGGAAAAGAGCTGGCTTCAAACATAGCTGCCCTTGGAACCATTTCTGTTGTATATCCATTAATTAGCGAAGAAACTTTATTAAATGCTATTTTAAATAGAGTGCCAAAAGCAACAATAGAGTTAAACAAAAGTGCGTTTGATATAGGAAAGCAACTGGGAAAGGAGATCTTGGAAGCTAAAGGTTCTATAGAATTTGTATTTTAAATAAGAGGTGAATTCATGAGACTTTTTGAATATCAGGCCAAAAGTATTTTAAGTGAATATTTAAACGTACCAAAGGGAGTTATTATCGACAAGGAGAATGTGGACCAAGTTGTTACAAAATTAAATTTCCCATGCGTTCTGAAGGCACAAGTAAAGGTTGGAGGCAGGGGAAAAGCTGGGGGGGTTCTAAAGGTAAAGGATTCCAATGAATTAAAAAACGCTCTTGAAAAACTTTTTTCTATGGAAATCAAAGGCGAAAAGGTTAACAGGATTCTTGCAGAAGAACTAATAGACATTGATAGGGAACTTTATTTTAGCGTTATTTTTTACAGACCTTCGAGAAGATATATGATGGTTTTTTGTAAAGAGGGCGGCGTTGATATAGAGCAGCTTGCTGAAGCAAAACCTGATGCAATTAATAAAGTGAAAGTTGACCCAATTATTGGTATAAAGGATTTTATGATAAGAAACTTGATAAAAGATTTTGAACTTTATAACATATTGAATCAATTTGTAAAAAGTGCATACAAAATTTTTGTTGAAAAAGACCTTGTAATGCTTGAAATAAACCCTCTTGTTATTACAAAGAACAAGGAAGTAATATGTGCTGATGCAAAAGTTGAGTTCGATGATAATGCTCTTTATAAACATCCTGAATTTGAGGCCTTTCTCGAACAATCTGAAATAGAAGCAAGAAAATTAGGCTTTTCATTTGTACCATTGGAAGGTGATATTGGAATTTTAGGAAACGGTGCGGGGTTAGTTTTGGCTACTATTGATTCTGTAACTAGAGCAGGTGGAAAGTGTGCTAACTTTTTAGATATTGGAGGCGGAGCGAAAGCCGAAAGGGTTAAGAGCGCGCTAAAATTTCTAGTAGAACAAAAGAAGCTTAAAGGTATCCTAATAAACGTATTTGGTGGGATTACAAGAGCTGATGAGGTTGCAAAGGGTTTGTTAGAATTCGAAGAAGAGCAGAAATTAAATCTTCCAGTAGTAGTAAGACTTTCTGGAACCAAAGCTGAAGAAGGATTAGAAATGCTTAAGGAAAGATTCGAAATAGTTTCATCTTTAAGAGATGGCGCTAAAAAGATAGTAGAGTTAGTTAATCAATAAATCGTTTTGTTGGAGGTGTAAAATTGAGCATTCTTTTAGATAAAAGAAGCAAAATTCTTGTGCAGGGCATTACAGGTAGAGAAGGTTCTTTTCATACAGAACAAATGTTAAATTACCCAAGCAAAGTGGTAGCAGGAGTTACTCCGAAAAAAGGTGGGACTCTATTTTTAGATAAAGTACCAATATTTGACTCTGTTGAAGAAGCTGTAAAAGAGACTGGTGCTAATGTTAGTGTAATATTTGTACCACCCTTTGCATGTCAGGACGCTATATTTGAAGCAATATTTGCAAAAATAAAGTTGATAATATGTATTACAGAAGGTGTAAGCTTACATGAAATGGCTGATGTATATAGTTTTCTAAAAACAAAAAAAGATATAAGACTAATTGGCCCTAATTGTCCAGGAGTGATAGTTCCAGGCGTATGCAAAGCAGGGATTATGCCTGCAAATGCTTTTATGCCAGGCCCTGTAGGGATAGTGTCAAGATCGGGTACGCTAACTTATGAAATTTCATATTTACTTACCTCCAATGGGATTGGTCAGTCCACTGTAGTTGGGATTGGTGGAGATCCTGTTATTGGCACTACATTTAAAGATGTACTTATGCTTTTTGAAAGAGATTCCCAGACAGAATTAGTATTTTTGATTGGAGAAATTGGTGGTACTGATGAAGAAGATGCATGTGAATTTATTAGAGAAATGACAAAACCTGTTGTTGCCTTCATTTCTGGTGCAAGTGCGCCTGAAGGCAAAAGAATGGGACATGCCGGTGCAATTGTTTATGGAAAGATGGGTAGTGTCCAGAGTAAGATTGAAGCGTTTAGATCTGCTGGAGTGATAGTTGCAGAAAGTATTGACGATCTTTTGAACATTGCAAAAAAATCCCTGGGAGTAGTAAGAACCTCAAGGGAATCAAAACAACACTTATTCGAATATTATATTTCGCAAATTGAAGGAAGGGATTTTAGCGGTAGATTTTAATTAGCATATTCTCGGCAAATTTTCGCCTATTGGCATATCCAAAAATCTTTTTCCGCCTATCTTTGTGTTAAGAATAACTCTTCCAGGTACTTGCTTGGTTGCTGTGCCTATTATATTAGAGTCCTTTCCAAGTGGATGGGATCTTAGCATGTTTAGCAAATCTTCGCCAATATTTGGAGAACACGCTATGAGCATCTTCCCTTCACAGGTTATAGTAAACGGGTCAAGACCTAAGGGATCAAGAAGGCCATATATTTCATCTTTTATAGGAACTTTTTCCTCATCTATTTCAATGCAAATATTTGAAGATGAGGCGAACTCGTTTAAAACTGTTGAAAGGCCTCCTCTTGTGGGGTCTCTCATTGCGTGTATTTCGTTTTGAAATCTTTCTACTGCGGGCAAAATAAGCTTGTCCAGACAGGCGCAGTCGCTCTCTATATTTGACTTTAGAGGAAAATCTTCTCTTGCTAGCATAATAGCACAGCCGTGATCGGCAATAGTTCCTGTAATAATGAAAATATCGCCTTCTTTAATGTTTCTAGAGTTAATTGATAAAGAAGATTTTTTTTGTCCTACACCAGATACGCTTAAATAAACTCCGTCACCCTGTCCCTTTGGAACTACTTTTGTGTCTCCTGCGACAACTTTTACGTTACATTCATCTGATGCTTTTTTGATTTCATTAGCAAGCTCTTTAATTAGATTAATCTCAACTCCTTCTTCTATTATCCATCCCAGAGTTAAATAAAGAGGTTTTGAACCCATAGCTACGAGGTCATTGATAGTGCCATATATAGCAAGTAGCGAGAGATTTCCGCCAGGGAAAAAGATCGGCTTTACTAAATGAACATCTGTACAGAAGGTAAGTTCATTTTCCTTGCCTGAAAAATCTAAAACTGCAGCGTCATCAAACTTTAAAGGCTTTTCTAGGTATATTGAGAAAACATTTTCAATTAATTCTGAAGTAAGTCTTCCACCTGCTCCGTGTGCAAGCGTAATTATATCCGACATTAATTTCCTCCCACATCAATGTTTTAGTGTTAAAAGATATTTTTTATAATTTTCCATATTTGTAATGAGCAGCACATGATCCTTCAGTAGACACCATGCATGGACCTACTGGTTTTATAGGGGTGCAGACTTTCCCAAACAGAGGGCATTCATATGGTTCTATTAATCCCTGCAGAACTTCCCCACATCTGCAGCCTGGAGGATCTGGACTTTTTTTACTTTTAAGACCAAATTTTGTTTTGGCACAAAACTTTTTATATTCACCTCTAAGTCCCAGTCCACTATTCGGTATAGTTCCCATACCTCTCCACTCAGCGTCTTCGGTAACAAATACTTCGTTTATAAAGTTCATAGCATTAATATTTCCCTCGTCTTTTACTGCTCTATGGTAGTTATTTACCACCTTTGGTTGATTGTCTTTTTGCATTTTTAGGAGTTCTAATATAGCAGAAAGTATGTCAACTGGTTCAAACCCGGCTATTACTCCACCCTTATTAAATTTTCTCAAGACATCCTTATAAGGTTTAGTTCCAATTACGGTACTTACGTGACCGGGATAAATAAAGCCGTCGATTTTTGGATTGGTAGATAAAAGGGCATCTAGTGCTGGAGGTACAATTTTGTGAAATGATAGTACGCTAAAATTATGTATATTTTGCTCTTTTGCCTTTTTTATGGTGGCTGCTACTGTTGGAGCTGTTGTTTCAAAGCCTATTCCCAGGAAAATTACCTCAGTTTCAGGGTGGTCGGCAGCATATTTCAAAGCGTCTAAAGGTCCATAAACGACCTCAACGTGCTTGCCTTCAGATCTTGCCTGGGCCAAGTTTGACTTTGAGCCAGGGACTTTTAGCATATCGCCAAAAGTTGTTATACAGATATTTGGGATCGAAGCTGCTAAAATAGCAAGGTCACAATCACCTTGTGACGTTACGCAAACTGGGCAGCCCGGCCCTGAGATGTGTTTGATGTTTTTTGGAAGAAGAGACCTAATTCCTGATCTTAAGATGCTTACTGTATGTGTTCCGCAAACTTCCATAAAAGTATATGGAAAATCAAATTCTTTTATTTGGGCGAGTATTTTTTGCGATATTTCTGGAGACTTAAATTCATCAAGCCAATTCAATGCTTTTTTCCTCGACTAATTTTGGTTCTTTTTTTTCAAAAGATAACTCTTCAAGTTCTTTCCATAATTTTAAGGCTTCAAGTGCTGATTCTTCATCAAGAACTTCCATTGCAAAACCTGCATGTACCAGTACGTAATCTCCCACTTTAACTTCTGGCAAAAAAGCTGTACAAGCTTTGGTTTCTGTCCCCATATAGTCGACAGTGGCCATGTCGTTTTCAATCGATTTGACTTTCATTGGAACAGCTAGACACATAGCGCCCTCCTAAAAAAATACTTATATACGTTTTGTAAATAACTGTTATTATTTTACTACAAATTTAATTGTATTAATTCAAAAGTAACATTTTGCATTGTTGTATAATTATTTAATCAAATAGTCAAAGGGGTGTATTATGAAAGCTGAAGAGTGGATAGAACTGGAACACATGGTTCATTTGCAAACTTATAAAAGATATCCTGTAGTTTTAGCAAGCGGTGAGGGAGTATATCTAAAAGATATTGAGGATAGGAAATATCTTGATTTTATTGGTGGTATATCAGTATGTTCACTTGGTCACTCCCATCCAGAAATTGCAGAGATTCTCCATAAACAAGCTCATACTTTGATTCATGCGAGCAATTTATTCTATCACCCAAATCAGATTCTTCTTGCAAAGAAGTTAGTAGACATTTCCGGCTTGGGGAAGGTATTTTTTTGTAATTCCGGAGCAGAAGCAAATGAAGGTGCTCTGAAAATAGCTAGAGCTTATCACTTTTCCAAAGGCAATCCTGAAAAGAATAAATTTCTTGCCTTTGAAGGGTCATTTCATGGTAGAACTTTTGGTGCTCTCTCTGTAACAGGTCAAGAAAAATATCAAGAACCATTTAGACCGCTTGTTCCCGGAGTGGTATTTGGCCCTATGAACGACTTGGATAAGTTTTTAGATATATTAGAAAATGAAGAGAATTTAGCGGCTATAATAATGGAAACTATGCCAGTTGAGGGTATGGGAGTTTTCGTTTTACCGAAAAAATTCTTGAAGAGAGTCAGAGAAATATGTGATCAAAGAGATATTTTGCTTATCTTAGATGAAGTACAAGCAGGTATAGCTAGAACTGGGAAGATGTTTTGTTATGAACACTATGAGATAACACCTGACATTGTAAGTCTTGCAAAGGGATTGGGAACAGGTGTTCCTATAGGTGCAGTATTAGCGAAGGATAGTGTGGCGTCGCATTTGAAGCATGGACAACACGCCACTACTTTTGGTGGATCTCCTTTGATCTGCTCTGTAGGCCTAAAGGTTTTTGAGATTATAGAGAGAGATAAAATTGTTGAACATGTAGCAAAATTAGGAAAGTTGGCTGATGAAGTTTTTGATAAATGGTTGAAAGAGGGATTATTAAAAGATTATAGGGGTATGGGTCTTCTTTGGGGAATTGATCCGGTAAAGAAGACTGAAGAAGTTTTCAATAGAGCATTTGAATTGGGACTACTTGTTAATATGTTAGGGACTAATACTTTAAGAATTGCTCCACCTTTGATTATTTCAAATGAGGAATTTGAAAAAGGCTTAAATATACTTGAATTAGCTTTAAAATAATTATAAATAAATAATAAATAAAAAACACACCCTCTTCTTATCCTCTTTGAGGGTGTGTTTTGTTATCTTTAAAATTTAAATTAGAAAATTTCCGATAATCTCTTAATTCCGACTTCTATCATATCGTTTTGAGCGTTAGAAAAGTTCAATCTCATCGTGCTTTCTCCGCCTCCATTAGCATAGAAACAAAATCCTGGAACATATGCTACGTTTTTTTCAATAGCTTTGGTAAATAATTCTTTAGTATTGTACTTTTCCTGCAATTGTGCCCAGATAAAAAGGCCGCCCTCAGGTTTAGTCCAATCAGATCCCTCTGGAAAATATTTTGCTATAGCATCTAACATCAATTTACATCTTTCGCCATAAATCTTCTTAATTTTTGGGATCTGGGTTTCAAGAATGTTGTTTCTACACAACTCATAAACTACCATGTGAATAAAAGGACTTGAACAAAGATCTGTACCTTGCTTTGCCTCAACTAACTTTATCATTATACTATCTGGTGCTACTATCCAACCAATTCTTACGCCAGGAGATAAAATTTTTGAAAATGTCCCTAAATAAATGACGTTTTCGTTTGTATCAAATGATTTTATTGGACTAAGGCTTTCTCCTGTATATCTCAAATCGCCATAAGGATCGTCTTCAATTATTAAAGCGCCTGTTTTATTAGCAACCTCTATCACTTCTTTTCTTCTATCAAGTGACAGCGTGACCCCTGCTGGGTTGTGAAAGTTTGGTAAAAGATAAACAAATTTTGGGTTGTATTTGTTTATCTTTTCTTCTAGCAAATTTGTTAATGTGCCATTTTTATCTATTGGTATGGTAGCAAATTTTGTTTCATAAGCTGTAAATGCCTGTATTGCTCCAAGATATGACGGTTCTTCTAAAAGTATATAATCACCAGGATCGCACATTACCTTTGCTATTAGGTCAAGTGCCTGCTGAGATCCGTTGGTAAGAAGTATATTTTTTACACTACATTTTATGCCCTTTTTTGAAAGATATGAGGCTAAAAATTCTCTTAGAGGAGGATATCCTTCGGTAATGGTATACTGCAAGGCTTGTATTCCGTTATCTTTAAGAACTTTGTTTGATGCTTCTCTAAATTCTTCAACAGGAAATGTTTCTGGACCAGGCAAACCGCCTGCAAAGGATATTAAATCCTTCTTGGCTGTAAGCTTTAATAGTTCTCTTACGACAGAACTTTCAAATAAATTTGTTCTTTTTGCCATTCTTTCAGTCCACATTTAAAAACCTCCACTTGTTTATTTGGTATTTCTTTATACTCCATAGTAATAGTCAAATTAATAAACGCATGATTTTATTATATTAGAAATTTTGTAAAAAGGTAATTTTTTTGTAATTAATATAACTTATTGCAGTTATATAAAAATGCTTTATATATTTCAGAAAGTATAAGTAGAAATTTTGAAGAAAAAATATGTTGACAAACTATATATAGTGTGTAAAACTATATATAGTTAATTGTGCTTATTTTTAAAATTAAGAAAGAAGGGGTTAAAAGATGAAATGTCCATATTGTGATTCAAACGAATCTAAAGTTATAGACACTCGATTTGTAGAAGAAAGTGGGGTTATAAGAAGGAAGAGGGAATGTCTTTCTTGTGGAAAGAGATTTATTACTCATGAAATTTACGAAGAAGGTTCGAAAAAAGATATAAATAACAATTCTGATGAAACTGTGATATTTTCTCCTGAATATGTAAAGAAAAGAGATGGCAGAGTTGTTCCTTTTGATATTTTTAGAATTGAAAGGGCAATAGCGAAAGCTTTTAAAGCTGTTGGAGAACACCTGGGAGCAGAAAAAGAATTAGCCGCCAGAGTTTCTAAGAAGCTCTATCGTCAATATAAAGAACAAGAAGTAGTAGATATAGAAAGGATTCAAGACGTTGTTGAAGAGGTTTTGATAGAGAATGGTTTTGCAAAAGTTGCAAAGGCTTATATTCTTTATAGAAGAAAGAGACAAGAAGCTAGGGAAAATCTTTCTTGTGCTGTAGATATAGAACACATAATTCAAGATTATCTTCACCAGGAAGATTGGAGAACAAATGAGAACTCTAATACTACATACTCGTATCCAGGGTTAGTTCTTCACGCAGCAGGATCTGTCATGGCACACTATACTTTGAATCGTATTTATCCGGATGAGGTAAAAGATGCTCATGTAAACGCAGATATGCATATTCACGATTTGTCTTATGGTATTACAGCTTATTGCGCAGGATGGTCTTTGGAAGATCTTCTAAGAGAAGGTTTTGGTGGTGTCCCTGGCAAAGTTGCAGCAGGTCCAGCAAAACACCTTTCAGCTCTTACTGGACAAATGGTTAATTTTCTTGGCACAATGCAGATGGAATTTGCAGGCGCACAGGCCTTTAATTCTGTGGATACCTTTCTTGCACCATTTGTAAGGGCTGATGGTTTGGATTATAAAAATGTAAAGCAGATAATTCAGCAAATGGTTTTTGCAATGAACGTGCCTTCTAGATGGGGGTCTCAACCTCCTTTTATTAACTTTACTTTTGACTGGACTGTTCCTGAAGACATGAAGGACAGACCTGTTATAATAGGGGGGAAAGAATGCCCTGAATATGGTACTTACGGCGATTATCAGAAAGAAATGGACATGATAAATAGAGCATATATAGAAGTAATGCTGGAAGGCGATTACGATGGTAGAATATTTTCATTCCCAATTCCTACATACAACATTACTAGCAATTTTCCATGGGAAAGCGAAAATACTGATCTTTTGTTTGATTTGACAGCAAAATATGGTGTTCCATACTTTCAGAATTTTATAAACTCTGATCTTAAACCTTCTGATATCAGAAGCATGTGTTGCAGACTACAATTAGATCTAAAAGAGCTCAGAAAAAGGTGTGGTGGGCTTTTTGGATCTGGAGATAAAACTGGATCAATTGGTGTAGTAACTATCAATTTGCCAAGGATTGGATATCTTTCTAAGAGCGAAAGCGAATTTTTTGCAAGGCTTGACAAGATTATGAACCTTGCTAAAACTTCTCTTGAAATAAAGAGAAAGGTAGTAGAAAGAAATCTTAAAAATGGTTTGTTGCCTTATACTAAAAGATATTTAGGATCATTTTCCAATCACTTTTCTACAATTGGTCTTGTAGGGATGAACGAAGCTTGCTTAAATTTTTTGGGAACATCTATTGCTACCGAAAAGGGGAAAAGTTTTGCTGTCAAAGTTCTAAAGCATATGAGAGAAAAATTGGCTAGTTATCAAGAAGAAACTGGTAATTTATATAACTTAGAAGCTACTCCTGCAGAAGGAACGTCTTATAGACTTGCAAGACACGACAAAAAGAGATATCCAGATATTATTACATCTGGAGAAAGCGAACCATATTATACGAATTCAACTCATTTGCCTGTAAATTATACAGAAGATCCATTTGAGGTAATGGATCATCAGGAAGAACTACAAAAGCTTTATACAGGCGGCACAGTTATTCATGCTTTTTTGCCAGAATCTCCTACTCCTGAGGCTGCGAAACAGTTTATAAAAAAGGCATTTGAAAATTATTCCTTCCCCTACCTTACGCTTACGCCTACTTTTTCTATATGTCCATCTCATGGATATATTGCGGGAGAACACTTTACGTGTCCAAAGTGCAATCAAGAAACAGAAGTATATTCAAGGGTAGTAGGGTATTATAGACCTGTAAGGATGTGGAATAAGGGCAAGAAAGAAGAATTTAGAAATAGAGTAGAGTATGATATTAACAAATATTCTATTCATAGATTGGTAGTTAGATAAATTTGTTTAAAGGGTGGATTAAACTCTCTTTTATAGATTATCCTGACAAGCTCTCTACTGTTCTTTTTACTGAAAGATGCAATTTTAGATGTCCATATTGCCATAATTTTGATCTCGTTTTGCCCAACAATTTAGAAACTATTAATATTGATGAAATTTTAAGTTTTCTTGAGAAAAGAAGAAAAAAATTAGATGCAGTGGTCATATCTGGTGGAGAACCACTTCTACATGGCAAAGAGTTGGAGGATTTTATAAAAAAAGTCAGGGAAATGGGCTTTTTAATTAAAATTGATACAAATGGCTCTTTCCCTGAAAAGGTTTTTGATTGGGATAGAAGGGGTTTGGTAGATCTTTGGGCGGTTGATTTTAAGGTACCATTTGAAAGATATGACTTGGTACAGGGAGATGGAGAGAAGGCAAAAGCTACCATTCGTTATCTTTTAGAAAAAAATACTACTTCAGCTTATGAACTTCGTACTACGATTTTTCCAAGGTTTCATAGTATTGAAGTCTTAACAAAAATGCTTTTCGAAATTGAAGGAGCTAATTTGTGGTATTGGCAAAATTTTAGAAATGATAGAACGCTTGATGAGAGTGCAGCTTTGGTTGAGCCTTATAGCAAGGATATATTGAAAGAATGGAAAAGTAGATTAGAAGTATTTAAAAAGGTGGGAAAGATTATAATTAGATAGATTTTATTAAAACAATTCAGGGCTTAGTACCCCTGAATTGTTTATTTTGGAACGCCGTTTATTGCATATGTCCAGGAAGGAATTTTGAATGTAGATGATGGAATTTCTGTGCCAACAGAGATGTCAGTAATTATCACAGTTGTATCTCCTTTGGGGGACTGAATGTATATTTTTCTTATCCATGAGGTATAGTCTTCTACCCAGACAGTAAAATTTAAGTTTTCTCTACTAAACGTGTAAACGTGACATGGACCAATACTTAAAGTGTCAGTTCCATCTGGTGTTGCAAATGATGCAATTTGACTCCCTTCTGTGGGGAAGAATAGATAATTAAAAGTTCTGTTGGCATATTTTTCAAGGTCTTCTCTTGACATTACGTATGCTATATGAAGGAGATGAGAATTGAAAAAGTACTGATTATCTGCCACATTTACTACAGCACTTCCGTCTCCAATAATAAATGGCCCATCAACTCTAACCTTGTCTTTGGTTGCCCACACCTGAAAGGTGCCATTTATTCTATATCCTGAAATTTGTAAAACAAAGGTCTGGGGTGGGATAGAGTCAAGCACAGAAACGACTCTCTCTACATCAGCATACGAGCTGTTTCCTGACGATAATATAATAGTTAAAATAAACAATATGAAAAAGATTTTTAAAAATTTCATTTTTCCTCCTGAAATTTTAATGTAGGGCAAATTAAAGGGTAAGGCTTCTAAAATTTATATTGTCGTTCCACATTCTATTGAAATAGTCTTCACACTTTTTTGCGAAAGCCGGATCCTTAACAACTACAAACATTTCATCATTAGTTTCTGTTGCAGATTTTGTATAATTGTAGCTTCCTGTAGTGGCTATAGAATCGTCTATTATGCTCATTTTTAAATGCATAAGTCCAGTATGGATATTTACTTTAACAGGAATTTTATCAATTAACAAGGTATTTATGGCGTGTTTCATTACATTATTATCTGATTGTTCCCTGTCAACTATCACCCTTACTTCAATACCTCTTTTTTTAGCATTAGTTAATGCTTTTAAAATTTCTGGTTGTGTAAAGCTATATATTGCTACATCGATCTTTTTCTTTGCATTTTTGTAAAGATTAACTAAAACTGGTACAGGATTTTCATTTTCTCTTGGAAAAAACAATTCAACTGATTTTGGACTTATTTCTTCTGTTGTAGATTGTGCTGACGTATTGATGTTTTCTTTTGTTACAGTATTGTTACAACCTGATAAAATAAATACAAAAAGTAAAGGGAATAAAATGATCGCTAATTTTTTCATCTTTTCTCCTAAAATTTATATATAAATTTTTTGCTAAGTTTTAAATTATAATATTTTATTATATTTTTTGCTAATTAAAGAAAAATTAGACTTTTTTTAGCTTTTTTGGAGGCAGTTATTTATGGACTTTGTTGTAGTTATTATTTGCGGGGCTGTGTTTGGTAGCTTTTTAAACATGCTTATTTATAGACTTCCTAGAGAACAATCAATACTAAGCCCACCGTCTCGATGTCCTAAGTGTGGCAGTTTCCTAAAGTGGTATATGAATATTCCTATTTTGTCATATATATTTTTAGGTGGAAAGTGCTTTTATTGTAAGGAAACTATACCAATAAGATATCTAATAGTAGAAATTTTAGAAGTTATGATTTTCTTAGTATGTTATTTAGATTGGGGATTTAGTTTGGAATTTCTTTTACATGCCTGGTTTTTTACAGCCTCACTCGGAATATTTTTTACAGATCTTGAAACTCTTTTGATTCCAGATTCTTTTTCTTTGTTATCTTTGATTCCTGCTATAGGAATTGCTGCTCTTCGAGGTAACCTTGTAGAATCACTTGCTGTTGCTGCTGGCGTATTTTTACTTTTCTATGGAGTTTCTATAATTACAAATGGTGGAATGGGTGGAGGAGATACAAAGTATTCCGCGTCAATGTCTTGTTTTTTAGGCGTATTTCATTCTTTATTCGGTTTGTTTACGGCGTTTTTGCTTGGCAGCGTAATTGGCATCATTTTTAGAATTCTTGGCATTATTAAAAGAGGTGAACCTATACCATTTGGTCCATTTTTAGTTTTGGGTTGTTTGTTTTCGTATGGTTTTGGAGATTATTTCATTCGTTTATATCTTTCTTTATTTTAGAGCTTATTGGGGTCGAGCCAGTAATTTGCAATACCAATACAAAATTTTACAGAAAAGTGAGCTATTATGGGGGCTGTGATAGTATTTGTATAATTGTACAAAAGACCAAAACAAAGTCCTAAGAATGCTAGGTACATTGCATTTGCCATGCCCTTGTTAGTCCACTCTGACATATGAAACAATCCAAATACTAAGGCAGCAAAAGGAACGTCGAAAAGTATTTGTAAAAGTCCTCTAAAAAAAATTTCTTCACAGAATGAAGATAGCATTGCAAGATAGAAAATTTCAAGTGCCCCAATATCTTTAAATACAAAGGATTGTATTTGGTTCCCCATATCCTTAATGAAGTCGAATTTTCTGCTAAGAAAGTATGTAAGAATAAAAAGAGAACCCCCAATAGTTGTAGAAATAAAAATTACTGTTTTGGTAGTGCTAAAATAAATTGGATGATCAAGAAATCTGAGAGCAAGAATTGCAACTATTGCAAACATTAGTTCGCTAACAGTTAATAGGAGAATCTTTAATTCTTCTGATTTTTCTATGTCATTGTGATCCATAACAAGATTATATTTTACTATTAATGAATCTAACTGTGAACATAAAAATTATCCTTTTACTGTAAGTTTTTTATTTCAAAAATAATTAATATGCTCCTTCTCTTTTGACTACGACTACTAAAGTTTTAAATAATATTTCTAAATCAAGCCAAACAGACCAATTTAAAATATACCATACATCAATATTTAACCTTTCATTAAAATTAAGTTCACTTCTGCCAGAGATTTGCCACAGACCTGTAATGCCAGGAACTGTAAGAAGTATTGTTTCCTTATAGTCTTGCATTTCGTAAACTTCAGAAAACAAATATGGTCTTGGTCCTACAAGGCTCATCTCACCTTTGATGACATTTAAAATTTGAGGAAGTTCATCAAGAGAAGTTTTTCTAAGAAATCTGCCAAATTTTGTAACTCTTGGGTCAAATCCCTTAATCTTTTTGAATTTTTGCCACTCTAATTTTTTTTCTGGATATCTATTAAGATAATCGTTTAATATCTCGTCAGAATTTAATACCATTGATCTAAATTTTATACACTTGAAAGGTTTGCCGTGCTTTCCAACGCGGTCTTGAATAAAAAATATTGGTCCATTTGAATCTCTTTTGATCAATATTGCTATTATAATTATAATAGGTATAATTAACCACGAAGAAGCTAGACACAACGTTAAATCAAATATTCTTTTTACAATCTGGCTAGTTTTGGATTTTAAATTGTTTTTTATACTAATTAAAAACAATCTTTGATCAAAAAGAGTTAATAATTCAGAATTTAAAAGTGCAACGCCTTTGAAATCTGGAACTACTATGACCTTGTTTACTAATAATTGCACCTTGCCAACAAGTTTTGAAGATGATTGAGCATCAAGTGATGGAATGGCTATTATAATAGTAGAAATTTTCAATTTCTTCACAAATTTTTTAAAGTGATTAATGCTACCAAAGACTTTATAGTTTTTGCCGCATATTTCTAGCAAATTTCCCCATTTATTTCTATCATCATCTAAAAAGCCTACAAGATAATATCCTAGATATTTGTCTCTTATTAAGCCAGAGGCGCTGTCTTTTGCAGTTTTTCCTGCTCCCAAAAATAGTATTCTTTCTTTAAATAAGTCAAAGTTGAATAAAGTTAATTTCACTACTAACCTTATTAAAGGGAACAAAAATAGGCTAATTAGCCAAAAAAGTATAAGTACGCCTCTTGAAACTTCATCAAGAAGTTTTCCCAAAGATACCATGGCAAATATCAAAACTGAATTTAGTGTAAGAATCTTAATTAAGCTTGAGGCCTCAATCCAGAAGGGTAGTCTTTTTGTATATAGGTTTGTAGTCCATATAAGAACTATTGTTATGGTAGGCATCCACCACATTTTTATGAAAGAAGATAATGGGAATGACATGGGAACAAGTTTTCCAGGCAAAAGATAAAAAAGTATATATCTGATTTCGTAAGCTAAAAATAAACTTAAATAAAAAGAAAAAAGATCTGTAAATATTAAAATTAATATCAATATAAGATTGCTTTTAAAAATTTTCATAAGAATATTATAAACCGTACATGAAATAATCATAAATTTTAAAAGTTATATAGCATTTGATCTAGCAAAAATAACTGGAATACCAATGTTATACAATTCTGAACTTTTAAATAATTTAAATTATGCAATTCTATAAATTTGGTTATAAAATATATTAAATAAGTTTTTGGAGGGATTTATGCAGACTGTTTTATGGGATGAAAAATTTAGTGCTATAGTTGAAAAAGGTTCTTTTGATGATTTTAAAAGGAGAGCTGAAGCGGTATCTTCTGAAGTTTATCTCACAAATTTAAAGGATGCGAAAAAAATTTTCTATGAGATCTTTAAAAGAGAAAACGCCAAAAATATTATTGCCTTTAAATCAGAATTAATTGATAACCTCGAAATTGATAAGATTTCAAAAGATATGAACATAAATTTATTTTTCGAAGGTGGAAAGAAAGAGGCAAGCATTGCTGATATTGGTATTTCTGAAATGGAATGCGCTTTAGCCGAAACTGGGTCTGTCATAGAGTGGTCATATCCAGTATGGAAGAGACTGGTTTCTGCAATGCCAAACGTTCATATAGCCCTTGTAAGATCAGGCAGAATCGTAAAGGATTTTGAAACGCTTTTTGAAATCCTTAAGGAAAAGTTTGAAAGTGGTCATATAAGCTTCATAACAGGGCCTAGCAGGACTGCAGATATTGAAAGGGTTTTAACTATTGGCGTGCATGGTCCAAGCAAGTTAGTGGTGATTTTTGTTGAGGAGGAAATGTAATGATTACCAAAGAATTAAAAATTAAAATAAAGGATAAATTAAAAGACACTGTCCAAAGAAAAAATTTGGGAACTTTTTCTGAAGTGTATCCAGCAGCACGCGAAAAGGCTTTTGAGGGATATGACATTGAAGATTTACGTGAACAAGTTGCAAATATTAAAAAGAATGTTGTTAAAAATTTAGATAAATTAGCTGATCAATTTCAAAGAGAAGCAGAGAAAAGAGGCGCTATATTTTATCGTGCAAAAACTGACAAAGATGTTATTGATTATATTATAAAACTTTGCAAAGAAAAAGATGTCAAGTTGGTTGTAAAGAGTAAATCTATGGTGTCTGAAGAAGTAGAACTTAACGAAGCTTTTAAAAAAGAAGGAATAGAGTCTCAAGAGACTGATTTAGGGGAGTGGATAATTCAGATTGCTGGACATAAACCCTCACATATGGTTATGCCCGCTATACACCTGAATAGACAACAAGTAGCCGATTATTTTTCTAGAGAATTAGGGAAAGATATAGAGCCTGATATACCATTTTTGGTCCATACGGCTAGAGTACAGCTTAGAGAAAAATTTTTGAAAGCTGATATGGGCATATCAGGAGCAAACATTGCGGTGGCAGAAAATGGTTCTTTGTTTATAGTTACTAATGAGGGAAACGGAAGGCTTACTGCTACTTTGCCAAGAATTCATGTGATATTGGTTGGTTATGAGAAATTAGTAGAAAAGATGACAGATGCTATACCTATTTTGAGAGTTTTGCCCAGAAATGCTACAGCTCAAGTTCTAACAAGCTATGTAAACTTGATTTCTGGTCCATCAGAAGCAATAGTAGAAAATCCTGACGGATCTTTTTCAGTGCAAAAGAAAGAACTACATATAGTTTTGGTAGATCACGGAAGGCTTGAGATGGCAAAAGACCCTGTATTCAAAGAACTTTATCAGTGCATAAGGTGTGCTGCTTGTACGAACGTATGTCCTGTATATGCGCTTTTGGGCGGTCATGTGTACGGTCATGTTTATAGTGGTGGAATTGGAGCTTTGCTCAATTCATTTATTGGCAGCAAAAATACTGCAGATCAGATTCAAGAGCTTTGTCTTACTTGTGGCAGATGTACTGAAGTTTGTGCGGGAAAGATAAATATTCCTGAGCTCATAGTAGAGATGAGAAAAAGGAGTGTGAAAAAGGCAGGTTTGCCTGTACTGCCCAAGGTAGTATTTCAGAATATAATGTCAAATAGACAGCTTTTCCATAGCATGTTAAGAATGGCAAGTCTTGCCCAAAAACCTTTTAAGAACGGGGCATTTATTAGAAACTTACCTATGTTTTTGTCAGGATATACAAAGGATAGATCTTTGCCAGCTATTGTAGAAGTACCTTTTAGAGAAAGGTTTAAGAGTTTAAAATTAAAAAAAGAAACAAAAAAGCAAAAGATTGCATTTTTTAGTGGTTGTTTAATTGATTTTGCATATCCAGAAATTGGTGAAGCTGTGGTTGAAAGCCTAAATTGTGTTGGCTTTAAAGTGAACTTTCCTCAGGAACAGACGTGTTGTGGTACGCCTATGTTTTTAATGGGTGATCTTGAAAGTGCAAAAAAGGTTGCTATGCAAAATCTTGATGCTATGCAAAAAGAAAATCCAGATTTTATAGTTTTGGCCTGTCCAACTGGCGTAGAGATGTGGGAAAGATATCCTGAGTTGATGAAAGATAACCAAAGATACTATGAACTTGCTGTAAAGTTTAGCAAGAGAATAAAGGAGTATACATCATATATCAATGAGCTATGTGAGAAAAAAGAATTAAAATTAAAATCCTTAAAAGGAAAAGGACTTGTAACATATCATGATTCCTGTCATCTAAAAAGAGTTTTAGGTATTTTTGAAGAGCCAAGAAATATAATAAAGAGAACTGGTATAGACTTTGTGGAGATGAAACACTGCGATCAGTGCTGCGGCATGGCTGGCTCATATTCAGTAAAATTTCCAGAAATTTCAGGAGAATTAGCTGATCAGAAGCATAAGGATATAATGGAATCAAAAGCAGATATAGTTCTAGCAGGATGTCCGGCCTGTGTACTTCAAATTAAAGGTTTGATTGATAAAAAAGGCGGAAATGTTAAAGTAAAGCACATTGCTGAGTTAATAAAAGAAGCTCTTGAACAAAATAAATAAAAAATAATAAATAATAGTAATATAACTAAATGGATGGCATTTTTCTAAGTGCTGTCCATTTTTTATTTTATACTAGCATAGTTATTAAAATAACTAATAACATTTGCATTTTTTATAGTTTTATGCTAATATTGTTTTGGTCAACTTTGAGGGAGGTACTATATGAGGACGAGGGCTAAGATTTTAATTTTTTTATTTGCATTTTTAATGATTTTTTCGAGTATATCCTTTGCTGCAGAACTAAATTCAAAAGACTTACAATGGGAACCAAAATGGTATAGACCTAAAATATTACCTTCAGTAGAATTGGCAAGGTCTGTTCTTGCAAACTTAATGGCATCTCAAAAGTTTTCTACTTGGTTAGGATATAATCCTTCAAAAATAGATGTTGATAAGTACGGTTTAAGAATTTTTGGAACTTATGAAAAACTAAGCGAGACTGTCATCATAAATCTTGCTGATCTTAAAGCGACATATCTTTACTATCTACCTAATCTTGATAGAGTTTATAAATGGTGTGTTGTAATTGTGCCACACAATCTAAATGCAAATATTCAATACCTTAGAGCTCTTGACTTAGAGACTTCACAAAATCTTATTGATGTACTAGATACAATGGCTATTGCAGCGGGCTCAAATCTTTATAGTTCTTCGGGTATTATTTTCTATACTGATGATAAAGAAATAGAAAAATTAAAAAAGGATATTGGTTGGAATGAGGGTTACGGAGCATTTGTTAAATTAGTAGAAGCTAATTCTCCCGCTGATGTATCTGGATTTAAGCCTGGTGATGTAATAGTTGAATTAAACGGTGAAAGGGTAAAGGATAATAGCTTTACTATGGATATCCAAAAGGTTTTAGAAGGTAAAGAGAGTGTACAATTTGATGTTAAGGTTTATAGAAACAAAGCTTTTCAAAATCTTTCTCTTACTGTGCCAAATTTTAATTACGGAAAAGATAAGTTGCTTCTTAGCTTGAATCAACAAAGTTCACAGATCCCAGCAAATAAGGTAAATCTTGGAATTCATGTAAAGCCGGATACATATACATCTGGATCCAATGTAAACTATGTTGGTTTGAAAGTTTTAAAATTAGATCCAAATGGATTAGCTGAAGAGTCTGGGATTAAAGTAGGAGATATAATTTTAGAGATCAATGACAAACCAGTTAGAGATACGGCTTCTATGGCAAGTATTATCTCAAATGAGATCCCTGTTAAGTTTAAAGTCTTAAGAAACGGCGAAATTCTTACGCTTGATGCTGCACAGAGCTTTTAGAAATATTGTGTTAAAATCATATTAAATGGGCAAGAAGATTAATGAAAAAATTTATAGATGGGATGAAATAAATTCTGATCAAGAAATACTAATCAGAAAGATGCTTTATGCTGATCCAGGAGATATCTTATCTAAATATAGTGAAGGCATTTTAAAAGATGTTTTTTTGAGAAATATTCATCGATTTAAAAGGAAAAATAGGAGCTTTTGGAAATTAATTTTAGGAGTATCAGACGATGAAGTTGACAAGGCAACAGCTAAGTGCTTTAGAAGTAGTTCTGAGTTATGGGATAGATGAGGGTTTTTATCTGACAGGAGGGACTGCTCTTACAATAAAGTATAATCACAGGCATTCTGAAGATTTTGTTTTTTTTACCATTCCAGGTTTTAATTTTGATGTTTTCAAACTTTCAAAAAAAAATTGACAGGCTAAACCGTATGTTGGTTGGAAAACATTAAAGATATTGCAATTTTTGAAGTTTTTAAAGTTAAATTTTATTTTTTTGAATTTCCTTATCCATTAATTAAAAAATTAAATTATGATAAGAATTTAAAAATTTCACTTGCTTCAGATGAAGATATAGCATGTATGAAAGCATTGGCGATTACACAAAGAGAGGAAGCAAAAAAGATTTTTTTGATTTATGGTATCTAATGAAGAAAAATTTTTGGGATCTATTTACCTTAAGAGAGTTTTTAAGAATAAAGTATAAAAATTTCAATTTTGGTATTTTTTTAAAGGCTTTAACATATTTTGAAGACGCTGATAAAGAAAATTTTGTTGACATTGATCCAAAATGGTATGCCATAAAAGATTTTTTTAAAACAAGCGTAAAAAACAAAAACTGGATGAAACTCTAAATTAAAATTGAACCTCTTTCTTTAAACCTTTTGATAATTATTTCCGATCTAACATTTTTTACTCCATCTAGTGCTTTTAAGCTTTCTATGAATTGTCCAGCAAGGATTTGGTCTTCAAAAAGAGCATGAACGTGTAAGTGTGGGAATGAGCTCATTTGGTATATATTGGTTATTTCTTCTCTCTTTAATAATTCTTCAACTACTTGATTGATTCTGAGCCAGTCTGCTTCAATCTCAAAATACATTGATATATTTTTTCCAGCTTTTAGAGGATTTATTATTATGGTAAATTTATCTATTATCCCGTTTTCTATAAGCTTATTTACTCTCTCCCTAACTGCTGCTCTGGTAAGATTTATCATCCTGCCAAGTTCTGCATTACTTAGTCGCCCGTTTTCCGAGAGATATTTTAAGATCTGCCTATCTACTTCGTCTAAATTTTTGAAATGCATCTTCACTCCTTAGTTTATAATCTTATTTGATTGAAATTATTCTAACAGAAATTTTGTTCTAATTAACTAATCTTTTTTATTTTCTCTTACAAAGTAAAATAAATTTATTTGTATTGACTACAATGTATAAAATATTTTATACTTATGTTATAAGTCAATTAAAGGCGGTGTGTTAATATTCTTGTTTATTTAATTTTATTTGTGGTTTCTTTTTTGGCAGGAATCCAAAATGCTCTTGCTGGTGGGGGTTCTTTTTTAACGCTTCCTACTCTTATGTTTACTGGCTTAAATGCAAGAGCTGCAAATATTACATCAACTATAGCGCTTTTTCCTGGTCAAATTACAACAGGACTTGCTGGCAAAAAACACGTTTCTGATTTGCCCCGTGTCTCATTTAAAGTTTTGTTTTTAATTAGTTTGATTGGAGGTATTATTGGCGCATTTTTGTTGATTAAAACACCAGTTAAGGTTTTTGAGTATCTTGTGCCATGGCTGGTTCTTTTTGCTACGCTTGTATTTGTTTGGGGAAGTTATTTCAGGAAAAATACTGAATCAGGTTCTTATATTTCTCCAATAAAAACAATTTTTTCACAATTTATAATAGCAATTTATGGGGGTTATTTCGGAGGGGGGATTGGTATTTTGATGCTTGCTGCTCTTACTCTTTCAGGTCTTCCTGTAAGAAATGCAGGCGCTACAAAGAACGTTTTAGCTGCTGTAATGAATGCATCAGCGGTGGCAGTCTTTCTCTTTTCAAAGGATATTGCTTGGACTCAGGCGTTAGTAGCATCTGTTGGCGCAATTATTGGAGGACAAGTCGGGGCGTATGTTCTACACAAGGTAAATGAAAAAATACTTAGAGCGTTTATTATAATTCTGGGATTTGCTCTTGCAATAGGTTTATTTCTAAAAACCTAGAATTATATATATTTCAGTTTTTTGGTACCATACAAAAACTTTCAATTTCTAGATTATCAACCAAACTGTTTAGTTTAAATGCGCGTTTTTTAAGCTTTTCTAAATCTTTGTAAAGAATTTTTTCATTAGGCAATTCACTTATTAGTTTTTCAGTTATTTTGTGTAAAGCTACATGATTGGTCTCAATGTCCTTAAATATCTTAAAGTTTTTATATTTTTCAATGTTAGAGTAGTACCACTTTCCAAATGCACAATTTTTGTAATCTTTCAAAACATATAGATTCTCTCCAAATTTTTTTTCTTGAACAATGCTTTCAATTCTTTTGATAAATCTATAAATTTCATATTTAGCCCTTATTAGATCAAAGTCCATTGTTTTTGTGCTCTTTCTTAAAAAGTCTAAAAGAGTATTGTCTAACTTAAAGTTTTTTATAAAGGAAATAAAGTTTTTCAAAGGTATAGGTTTTGACAAAAAATAACCCTGTAAGAAATGGCAGTTTAAGTGGTTGAAGGCAAAAAATAAGAATTCGTTTTCAATTCCTTCTGCGGTGATATCAAAGTTTAAGCTATTTAACATATTAATTATTGAAGAAACGAGTGTTGCGAGTTTGTAATCCTTCTCGTAATTTAATACAAAGCTTGAATCTATCTTGATGTTTTTAAAATTAAAACGGTTTAAATATGACAAAGACGAGTATCCTGTTCCAAAGTCATCCATATTGAAATATATTCCAATTTTTCCAAGTTCTTCAATGTATTTTTTGGTTCGTTCTACATTTGAGAGGGCTATTGATTCAGTGATTTCAAACCTATAATGATTTGGGTTAATATTTTTTTTATAAAATATCTTTTTAAAATTTTCCAAGAAGTTATCTGACAAAAATGTTTTGCTGGTGAGATTGGCTGATATGGACATGTTTATGTTATGATCTTGAAGGGTTTTTAGATCGTTTAGGCTTTTCTCTATAACGTAGTAGTCAATTTTTTCTATTAAGTCGGACTCTTCGGCAAAAGGTATAAAGGCATAAGGCGATAAAATGCCCCTCTCATTGTGTCTCCACCTAATAAGAGCTTCGGCGTGGTTTATAGATTTGGAACTTATTTCGAAAATAGGCTGATAAAATAATTCAAATTCAAATCTTTCTATAGCTTGAGTTATTTCAGTATGAAGGTGTAGCTTATTTTCAAATTCTTTCTGAATTGATTCGCTATAGAAAACGCACTGACCCTTTCCAATCTGCTTTGCTTTTACGCATGATGCTTGAGCAAAACTAATTATTGAATCTGGCTTGTTTGAATCCACAGGATACATGGAAACGCCGATACAGCCAGATAGCTTAACTTTATTGGAATTAATATTGAACTCTTTATTTTTTATTTTAATATTAAGTTCTTTTATATAATCTGTTGCGTTTTCAGATGTTTTGTTAAGTGAAATTATTGCAAATTCGTCAGAACCAAAATAGCACACATAATCTTCCTTCTTACAAACATCTTGCTCTAAGAATTGTCCAAAATCCTTTAATAAAAGATCGCCATTTTCTATTCCATAAAGCGTATTTAAATATGCAAAGTTGTCTAAATCAATATAAACCACTATAAAGTTGTTTTTATTTGTTGCAAGTTCATTTAATTTATCATAAAAACCCTTTGTATTTAAAAGTCCTGTTTTTGAATCGTGAAACATAAGATATTTAATTTTTTTATCTTTATCTTCTATGTCTGAAATATCTATAAAGAAACTTGTATAATAAATTATTTTGCCCTCATTGTCTTTTATTATGCTAATTGTTATGATTTCTGGATATATAGTTCCATCTTTCCTTTTATTGTATATTTTTCCACTAAAGAAACCATCTTTTTTTAATTTCTTCCACATATCTGAGTAAAATTCCTTTGAGTGCATATCTGATTTTAGTATTGAGGGGTTCTGACCAATTGTTTCTTCTCGGGAATAACCGGTGATTTTGGTAAAGGCAGGATTGGTATAAATGATTTTATTATCTGAGTCGGTTATTACAATGCCTTGAATAGATCTGCTTAATACGTCTTCCAAAAGAAATTTTTCTTTCATATTTTCTATTATGCTTAAGACAACGCCAAATGTGCTGGCAAGATTGGACAATATTTCTATCTTTCTAGTGGTAAAAAAGCCTATTTCGTCAGAATATATGCTCAAAATCCCTGAGATTTTATCATTTGGTAAGATTGGAAATACTGTAACTGAATTAAGGTTATACTCCCTAGCTTTTTCATATGCATATTCGAATCTTTTGTCTAGTAAGAGATTATTAACTATTAAAGGTTTTTTTCTTTAATTACGTTCAATAATGTCTGGAGCATTTTCTTTTTATAGTCAGCGTCCTGGTTTATGTATTCAGAAGCTGGGCCATATGGCTTGGAAAATAAAATATCGTTGTCTTTGATTAATCCGAGCCAGATAAGCCTAAGTTTGAAATCCTTTGCAATTATTTCTAAGAGTTTATCAATTAAAACCTCTGGTTTGTCAATATTTTGCAAAAAAATTTCGTTCGTTTTAGAAACTATTTCAAAAAAATTATCTTTTTGGGTCATAATATGATGATTATATTTAAATTTTTAATCAAATGTCAAATAATTTTATTTTATAATTTTAAAATACATCAAGGTTATAATAAATGCGCCTATTATGTATGCTATATACCAGTGGATGCTTGAGTTCATAATAGTCTTTGAGAAGAAAGAGCTTATCTTGTTAGAAAGCTTTGTGATAAATGAGTAAAATGTCTCTATTAAGTCTATACTGTAAACATAGGCTGTATCGCCTTCTCTTATTTCTTTAGTTTGATTGAGAGGCTTTAGGAGAGATTCTACTATAAATGAATAGGCGCCTATTTTAAACGATTCAGTGCTCAAAACCTCTAATCCTCCAACCCACGGTGACACCCTTTTTACATCTTTTTCCTTGCTCTTTAATTTCCAAAGAGCTACGAAAAATATAAAAATCATAATTGCGAATATTGTTGGAGACAAGACTCCAAAAATTGGCCTGCTTGATACTATCAAAAGAGGCTTCGGGACCGCCAAAAGGCCATCTAAGAATGTAGGATATCCGAGACAAATTACAATCAAAGGCGATATAAATCCTAAGGCGATAACCAGAAATATCAGGATAGCTTCAGAAATTTTCATCGTCAGCGATTCAATATTTATCACTTCTTTAGTTTTTGTTCCAAGTGCGCTAAATCCTATTAATTTTTTCATACCAAATGAGCTAAGACCTATTGCAAGAGTAATTAAAATTGCAGAAAAGGTTACGATTAATTTTAAAGATAAATCATCAATCTTGTAAGATTGGAAGAAGGTTTCGAGTAACATCCAATCGGATACAAAGCCTATCAGGGGAGGGAAGGCGCTTAGAGAAAGACCTGCGATAATTATGCCTAAGCCAGTTATCTTGCTTACATATTTGAAAACTCCTCCTACATTGTCAATTAGCTCTTCTGAAAAAGCCTCTTTTGCATGTCCTATTGAGAGAAAAAGAGCTGTCTTGGAAAACGAGTGTGAAATTATTATAAATAATGCAGTAAGCATGGCAAATTGCGATAGGTACTGAAGACTTTGTGTGTTTGCAGTTAAGTAAGCTATGCCTAAGCTTGCAAGTATCATGGAATTGTTCTCTATGGTAGAGTAAGCTGGCAATTTTTTAAGGCTCCTGGATCTAGCCGCCTGGAGTGCTCCCCAAAGAGCGCTAACAGAACCTAATAAAATGCTTATGATTGAAAATATTTCTATGTTTGGGTTTAAAGCAAATATTCTAAATATGCCATAAGTTCCTATTAGGGTAACTGGTACAGAAAGTATTGCAGCTACGTTTGAAGGAGATTTCGAGTATGTGGAGCTTATCCAGACGTGAAAGGGGATTATGTCCATTTTTATTATGAATGCTAGATAAGCAAAGCTCATAAATACAATATTGCCTACAGCATTCGCTATGATAAAGCTCCCAGTCTGAGCCCAAAGTGCGCCAAATGCAATAAAAAGAGCTATAGATGATGCTTCGCTAAATGCAAGAAAGCTAAATGCCTCTTTATATGTATTTTTTCTCTCAAGAATGCTAAAAAATATTGCTATGGTCATACATTCGAATGAAATCAAAAAGGTTATTGCATCTTGAGCTGTCAAGATAAAAAACATTGCAAGCATTGAAATATTTATAAAGAGTGCCATCTTCTTGCTAAATAGTTTGTTAAAGTCTATCGAATAAAATGCGATTATCCCAAAAGAGATAAAGGCTATTATCAAAAAGATTGAAGATGTCTTATCGATTCCAAGCCTCAACGATATATCTGGAAATAGCACAAGATTTAGAATATTTAGGGATCTTTCAAACCTCAATATGCCAACTGTTATTGAAAAAACAGATCCAAGCACAGCAAAAATGCAGCTTAATTTATTCTTAAAAAAAGAAATTATTCCAAGCAAAAAACAAACAACACTTAATGTATAAAATATCATTTTTTCTCATCACCTTTCATGAAGGCTAATATGTAGGAAAGCATTTCATCTCTTGAGACATCACCCTTAATATGGCCTATTACATTGGGTATATCGAAATTGTCAAAACTAAGGCCCAGGTCGTTGTTCTCAGTTAACAGTACGCCAAATGGTTCTGGCATTTGATTTATAGCTTCTAGCATTAGGGGGACCATTTTTTCAGTTGGCCTGCCTAAAACGATCAAAAGATCGGCCTCCCTTGGTGTTTGAGTAAAAAATATGCCAAGCCTGTGTAAATTGTATTTTGGCGACAAAAGCGCAAATATTTCAAAGTTTAAGGCATTATCATTTCCTACATCTATGCAAAATATGTGGATAGACCTCTTAAAAATATTTTTTATATATAGTTGCTTGAGATTTAATTTTGAAATATTTAATTTTTTTTCAGTATATTTTTTTGTTAAACCATAAATTGGCCAGAACAATTTTTTCCTCCTTGATATTTTTTATCTTGCACAGTCACAGAAAAATGCCCCAAAAGAATCGACTATAAAAGGAAAGTCTGTAAATATCTGTCCTACCAATGCCTTTTGGATAGCCCTAAATAGAAAGGTGGATGGTGTACTGATATATACATAGTCAATCTTTTGATCTTTGATCTCTACATAGTATGTTATCGTTCCACTTGCCGATTCACTTTGACCGATTCCTGAGTCTCTCTTTTGAGAAGTCTTTAGAGATTTTGGGCTTTCTGGTTGAGTTTCTTGAAGTAATTCTATCGATTCTTCTATGATTTCCAAAGACTGACTAACTTCTTTGGCTCTTACTATCATTCTGGCAAGCGAGTCTCCCTCTTCTTCCAATATGGGTTTGAAATTTTTTGTGGTTTTGCTAAATTCTCTAATATCAAGACTGTAATTCATCGCTTTAAGCGCTGGCCCATCAAAGCCAATGTTATAAAAATCTTCTATTGTTAGAATTCCTGTATTGTGAAGTCTGTCTAAATAATTTCTGCTGTCTAAACTGAAATTGTATATTTTCTTAAATTCATTTACTACTTTTTTTAGCTCTTCTAAGTAATTTAGGAAAAGCTCTTTCGGAAAATCTTTGACCTCTCCAACCCTCTTTATCTTCTTTAAGAAGGTGGAGTTAAAGTATTTTGAGTTTAAAGAAATGCATCTTTCGAACAAGTATAATAGATGAGAAGAATAAACTTTTTGGGCTGCTGATATAGAGAGCTTTGCAATAACATAAATATGATTATAAATTCTCTCTATTTCTAAGAATATTACCCTTAGAAGCTTTGAATAGTCGCTTAGCTCTATACCAAGGGCCTCTTCTATTGCCTGAGTAAATGCTACAGAGTGAGAAAATGCAAAGTTTGAGCAAACTGACTCTGCAAGAGGTATGGCCTCATCAAAAGATCGACCAACCATAAGATTTTCAATCTTTCGTGATTTATAGGTTTGGTCTATGTTTACTGCAAGCATTCTTTCACCATAAGTTTTAAGATGGTAGATTGAGCACTCCTGATTGGCTCCTGCTAAAGGACCTAGCCTGAAATTAAATACCTCTTCTGATGCAATGTTAGAATCTGTGTAAACATAATCTCTATCTCTAAGCCAGTCATAATACTTAAAGTCTGTTTTTTGAGATAGATCAACAAGCCCTATAAATGTGCCAGAGGATACAAGTAATTTTTCTGTATTATCTGAAGATATTATCCCTAAAAGTCTTTTCATTTTATTATTCCTCCAAGAAAGCTGTATAAAAATGGAATTGCAATCAAGAATAACAGGGACAAAGAAATACTTATCATAGGAATGTATACGAATTTGCTTTCAATAAAAGGTTTTTTGTCAGACTCACTGAACACCATGGATATGACTTTGTTGTTAATAAAGAGAAACGCAATGCACAAAAACGCAAACAGCACCGCTCCTGTGATATAGCCATATATTTGGATTACCTTTGATAGTATTATCAGCTCCCCCACAAAGGTAGCAAATGGTGGAGCTCCTGTCACAGCAAGAGAACCGAAGAAGAAGAATAAGCCTGTTTTTGGCATAAGGTTTATCATATTTTTTACATCTTCAATTTTTTTAGTTTTAAATCTGTGAAGTATGTTGCCAGTCAGCATAAAGGTTCCTGACTTTGCAAGGGCATGGGAGAAGATTAGAATTATAGCTCCAAAGAGACCAAAAGTTCCAAGGCTGATGCCAATCAAGGACATGCCCATATTTTCAATTGAAGAATAAGCAAACAGTCTCTTGTAAATTGTTTGTGAGCCTGCAATGATAGCTGCTGTAGCCACGCTAAGAAATCCTAAAGAAAATGCAAAGAGGCTAAGGTAGTAATTTGGAAATATTTCAAATATTCTAATCAAAGGATAAAGGGAGACTGGCAAGAGTACTGCAGAAAATATAGCGCTCACTGGTGCTGGAGCCTTTCCGTGAGCGTCAGGAAGCCATGTGTACATTGGGAAGATGCCCGCCTTAGTGCCGTATCCAATGATTGACAAGAGAGAGCCCAATAAAAATATGCTATCAGTTGGGTGGAGTTGCAATAAGCTAAATATGGATAGTGTTTTCTCGCTAGAGTATATAAATAGGGTAGCTATAAGAGATATTATTAAGCCAACTGACACAATTATTATATATCTGTATGCTGCCTCGACTGCAATTGAGTCGTTTTGGGTAGATACTAGGAGAGCGCTAGTAAAGGTTGTGGCTTCAATTCCTACCCAAATTAAGCCAAGGTTGTTCAATACAACTGATGCAAATAGAGCTGAGACGAAGATATTCAATAAACTAAAATACTGATGAACTTTTATCAGTTTGTTTTCAATGTGATTGATATATTCTATGGAAAAAATTACAACGCTTAAATATACAATTGATATCATTAGAGAGAATACCTTGGAAAGATTGTCAACGTATAGGTAGTTGTTTTGTACAGTTGGCTCCCAAAATCCTACAATGACTGATAATATACAAAGCACAGAGGACGCAATAGAAATGGTTTTTGCAAATCTTTTAAATGCAAAAAAGCCAATAATTGATGCAATAAAAGAAATTAGACAGGGTAGTAGATAAATAAATTCAAAATTAATCATCCGTATAGCTCCTCCTCATTGTCTATATTTTCCTTTCTGAGCCTCATTATTATGGAGCTAACCAAGACAATTCCCAATATATCGAGTACTATGCCTGCCTCTACTATGAAAGGGAGTCCACTGAAGATATATCCAAAAAGAAAGATAGAGTTCTCCATTACCAAATATCCAATCAACTGATTGTACGCATTTGACTTTGAAATAATCAGAAAAGCACCTTGTAGCATGAGGGTGATGGGGATAGATTCCAGAACTGAGCCAGAATTTGACAGAGCTATTGAATATAGCCCATAACTAAAAAGCGCAAGACAGATAGAAATGATGATCGAAAGGCTCACGCCAAGTGGATTTTTCGACTCTCTAACTCTCCAAATATCCTTTTTAATCGTTTTTAAAAGATATCGAGGGATAAAAATGGCTCTGGTTAAGATGGTTAAAATTGCAAGAATTATTAAAGTAGGCTCTCTATTTATAATGCCTATGGCAAGAAGAAAAATCCCCAATATCCATGAAGAAAGATCAAAGGTTTTTATTGTAGTGGAAATATAAGATTGCCACTGCATAAAAACTATCAGTATTATCTGTATAAATCCAACCAGTATAAATATATTATTTTGCATTTTCTACCTCACATTTTCGTGATATAAAAGACTATCATTGCAATAAGTGCAAAGGCGAAGCCTACCGATATGAAATCAAATATTTTCATCAATCTATACTTTGAAAGGGTAGTGTTTATAAGGGCGAAGATAAAGATTAGAATTAACATCTTGAAAAAGTTAATGAACATGTATATAAGAACATTTAATATATTCATTTGCATTGGCACAAAGAATGGGAATGTGAACACGTTTATAAACACGTTCATTAACAAGAAGGCTTTTATATAGCTTCCCCATTTATTTAGAGCAAGCTCTTTCCCTGAATATTCAAGATTTAGAGATTGATCTATCATGCCAAGCTCGTTGCTAGAATCAGATTCAATAGGCAAGCTACCTGTCTCGATGATCAGAAGAAAAAAGAATGCCGCTGCAATAAAGATATGTGTTAGTGAAAAGTACCACAAATTAGATGTTTGGAGTATGTTGTTAATTACATAAGGATTATTCGTTCCAGATATTACTCCGAACATTATAAATATGAGTAATAATATAGGTTCTGTGAAGACCCCAATTGATGATGCTCTGGATGCACCAAGAATAGAATAATTGTTTCTTGTGTCAAGGGCTGCTATCTTTTTTAATGTAGATGCTGCTGCGAAAATTAACCCACCTCCTATAAAGTCAACCACTGGACCGAAAGTAAGAGGAAAGGCAGTAATGATAGGCAATACAAGAGTCAATAATAGATACATTGCAAAGGTTAGATATGGCGTGATCTCGAAAAGGACCGATGTGGTGATAGGATATGTACTTTGTTTTTTGAAAAATTTAAAGAGGTTGTAATACTCTTGAAAGATTGATGGACCAATTTTTGATTCTATTCTTTCTTCAACCTTTCTGAGTATGCCTATTGCAAGGGGAGCAAGGGTTACAACGTAAATTAATTGGACAAAAGATAGGGCTAAGAGCTCAAAATCTTTACTAAGCATAATTTTTGCCTTTTTGACAAGTGAAAGTCATTGGCGTTTCAACTCCTTAACAAAATATACTAGGAGTCATCAGCCATCTATGGGGCATTACGGTGAACTCCATCACCGATATTTTTTTATAACACAAAAGAAACTTTGTTGTCAATATAAATTGAAAAAATGAAATTTTAATACTTTTGTTATAAAATTTAATATATAAATAAGTTTTGGAGGTGAATGTTGTGAATATTGGTTTTATAGGACTTGGAATTATGGGTTCTGGAATGGCAAACAATTTATTAAAGTCAGGATTTAATATGTATGTCTTTAACCGTACAAGAGAAAAGGCAAAAGAATTAGAAGATAATGGGGCTAAATTTTGCAGCACTCCAAAAGAACTTGCTGAAAAGAGCGACTTAATTTTCATGATGTTAACCGATGTGAGAGCGTGTAGGGCTGTGAGTGAAGATAAGGATGGATTTTTAGAAAGCTTAAGCAAAGGTAAGGTTGTAGTGAATTTTAGTACAGTTCATCCAAATTATTCTTTGGAGCTACGCGAAATGGTTAAAGAAAAGGAGGCTATGTTTTTGGAATCTCCTGTTTTAGGAAGCAAGATTCCTGCGCAGAAAGGTGAACTTGTAATTCTTTCTGCTGGTGATAAAGAGGCTTTTGAAATTTGTACAGATGCTTTTGAAAAGATCTCAAAGAAAGCGATGTATCTGGGCGATGTTCCGAAGGCATCCTATGTGAAGGTCGTGAACAACGAGGCTTTTGCTACTTCTTTGACAGCTTATCTTGAAGGCTTAGCCTTCGCTAAGAAAATAGGCCTTGACCCAGAGATGGTATTTAACATATTAAATTCTGGTGCTCTCTCAAATCCTTATTTTGAATTTAAAGTTAAGAAAGTATTGAATGATGACTTTGAAACTCATTTCTCTTTTGAAAATATGAAAAAGGATTTGGGTTATGCTCTTAGCGTTGCGGACGAGTTTAAATGCTATTGCCCTACTTTGGCCGCAGTTAATGAAATTTTTAAAAAGGGTTTAAATAAGCATGCAAAAGAAGATATGAGCGCTGTTTATAAGATTTTTGATGAATAACCCCTCCCTCCCCTTGACACCTCCCTTTACCCTTGTTTATAATATTTACCCGTTGTTCTTGAACCTTGAGAGATTAACTTTTGGGAAGTAGATTTTAACTTTGTTTTAACGACCTTTTAACTTTCATTTAAGGTAATTAAAAACCCTTATGTCAAGGGACACTGATTTTGTCACTACAAAAGTAAATTAATGAGACACTGATTTTGTCACCCCTCTTTCATCAACTAATGATGAATTGTCATTGCTATTTGAATTTGAATTAGAACTTGAATTAGAATTTGAATTAGGTCTTTTAAACTTGTTGATAACCATATGACGCCAGGGGTGGTCTGCAGCAGGTATATAAGGTTTTTTGGTTGAAGTGTTTTTAGAGCCATTCTTTACTTTTTCTTTAGGTGGTATGAGTAATTCTTGTAGTAAGTAATATTTATCAGCGTATAATGCGCTGAATGATCCATCTAGATGAGTTAGAACTTTTACTGTACTTTTAGGAGTTAAAGGTATTACCTTGCCATTAGAATCTACTAATTGATAAATATGACCCAGGTAAGATATATAAGAGCCGTGAGATGCCTTGCGTTCTTGATGCCATGATAGAATCTCTTCTAGTTTGTCTAATGAAGGGCAAGGGCTATAAGTTAACTTGGGGTTATCTGGAACAACAGCGAACCTTTGATTAAACCTTTTAATAAAGTCTGGTAGAAATTCATTTGCTGCTTCAATAGTAGATATACCTGCCATACGCAGTTCAATTGTTAGTCTCTTTTGTAATGTGCCCCAAAGACGTTCAATACGTCCTTTGGCCTGTGGAGAACGAGCGGGTATATGTCTAATCCCTAATTCTGAAATAGCTCTGCCAAACTGAGTTAAGGGAACAGTTTGCCCAGATAATTCTTCTGAAATTGATAACTTATCCTCTTTAGGTGAAAAGAAAATGGTATGACGATCACTGTATATGCTTTTAGGTATTCCAAAGTTCTGTGCTACTTGTTGAATAAGTTTTAAGTAACCAAAAAGACATTCATGAAGTTCAAAATGTAATCCCTGAACCTTACTAGTAGCATCATCAATAGAACCGTGCAAAGAAAGCATTGGTCCTCTATCTTCAAGCCATTCAAAAGGACTGGCGTCTATTTGAGAAAGTAGACCTTCCTGAGGTAAACGTTTACGTGACCTCTTAAGCTTAGATGACCTGTGCGTATGACTTAATGGAATATTATTTTTCTTTAAGATACGATTTACTGTCTTGGATGAAACATCTATGTTATAAAACTCTTCAAGTATTTCAGCTATTTGCTGACAACTGGCATTGTGAAGACTATCCTGAGCTAATTTAACAATCCTTTCTCTAGTTTCTTTAGGTATTCTCTGTTTTGATTCTCTGCCTCTATTTTTGTGAACCAGACCAGTAACGCCTTCTGTTTTCACCCTCTCCTTCAAACGAATAATTTGACGTTTACTTAAGCCTAAAACTTCAGCTGCCTGTCTAT